>DATFWC010000512.1:0-2931 GCA_035259885.1 Xanthobacteraceae bacterium | reverse complement strand
TCTGCAGCGCACGCTCCAGACGTTGCAAGACGACTACAACAACCAGCGGCTGCTCAGCGGCTTAGCGGACGTCCCGCGGCCGAAATTTCGCGCCGGCGGCGGCAGTGCCTTGGGCCGTCGCCAGATCGAATTTCACCGGCCCAGTGGACTAGATTCTGTCCCTTCAGCGCGGCTCCCTCGTCGCATCTGACAAGAATGTCAGGAACTCTTCAGTGGCATCTCTTCCGACACCCCTCATGATCACGGCCATGAGCGCATCTCACGAAGGAGGTCGACGTCGTGAAGCGTATCGCCGTAACGGTCGCGGTCGCCGCGTCGGCTGGCCTGCTCAACGGTGTGTGGGCGGACGACGAGGCGAAAGGAACTCGCGAGCAGCGCGACGAGAAAGTGTTGTTGGACCAGGTCCCGCCCCCGGTGAAGGCGACGATCGAGCGCGAGAGCGCCGGTGGGCAGGTGACCGGCATTTCGCAGGTCGCCACCGACGATGATCCCGAGATGGCACTGCTGCGGCGGCGCGGCGAGCGGCAGGTGCAGGAGCTTATCGCCGCGTTGCCGGTCGAGCTGCGCGAGCCGCTGATCCTGCGCGAGCTCGAGGAATTGTCGCACAAGGAGATTGCCGACATCACCCACACCCCGATCGCGACAAGGAGGGAGCTATGACCGAAGAACGCGATGCAAATCCGAACCGGCGGCGGGTGCTGCAATGCATGGCTTGGGCCGGCACCGGCCTCGTGTGGACAGTGGTCGGCGGCGTGCCGAAGAGCCTGCAGCTCGGCGGCGAGGCGATAGCGGCCGAGAGCGGCAGCTTCTCTTTTGTGCAAATCAGCGACAGCCATATCGGGTTCAACAAGGAGGCGAACCCCGACCCCAACGCGACACTGCAGGCGGCGGTCGACCGCATCGCCAAATTGCCCAAGCCACCGGCGTTGGTGGTCCATACCGGTGATGTGACGCAACTGTCAAAGCCGGCTGAGTTCGACACGGCTGCCGAGATCCTCAAGGGCATCAAACAGCCGGTCCGCTACATACCAGGTGAGCACGACGTCATCGGCGACGACGGCAAGCAGTTTTTCGAGCGCCTCGCCAAGGAAGCAACGCCGGCGCGCAGCTACAGCTTTGACCATGGCGGCGTACATTTTGTCGCGTTGACCAACGTATTGAGCTTCGAGAAATCGCACGCCGGCGGTTTCGGCAGCGACCAGCTCGAATGGCTGGAGAAGGATTTGAAGGGGTTGAGCGCCTCGACGCCGATCGTGGTGCTTACCCACGTCCCAATGTGGCCACTCTATCCGCAATGGGGCTGGGCGACCGAGGACGCACCGCAGGCATTGTCGTATCTGAAGCGCTTTGGCTCGGTGACCGTGCTCAACGGCCACATCCACCAGATCGTGCAGAAGGTCGAGGGCAAGGTGACCTACCAGACAGCGATGTCGACCGCCTACCCCGCAGCCAAGGCTGGCGAGGGGCCAGGGCCGAGGCCGCTGAAGGTACCGGCCGAGCAATTGCGCCATGTCATCGGCATCCGCGAGGTCGCGGTGACGCCGACGCATCCGCTGGCGCTGACTGACATCACACTGGTTTAGAGGAGGTTCATATGATCGGGTACAAGATGCGCCGGGCACTGCTCGGCGCCGCCGGAGGAGTCTTGCTTGCATTCGCCGCCGGATCGGGAGGGCCGCCAGCGGCGGCGGCCGGGTCGGCGGAAATCAAGATCCAGAATTTCGCCTTTGTGCCGGCGACACTCACCGTCGCGCCCGGCACCACGGTTACCTGGACAAGCAATGACGAGGAGCCGCACAACATCGTCAGTATCGATCAGCCGCGGCGCTTTCGCTCGCCGGCGATCGAGGAGGGCGACAAGTTCACCTTCGTCTTTGACCAAGCCGGCACCTACAAGTACATCTGCGCGGTGCATCCGCACATGGAAGGCGCCATCATCGTCAAGTAAAATACTGCGCCGGTCGTCGCCGGCGCAAGGCGCCCCAACCGAGTGCCAGGCAAACAGGGGACCAGTACCCGCAGATTAAGACCGGAGAGGCCCACCGTATTTGCGCCTCCTCTCTCACTCAACCGCTTTTCGGCGGCGGTTTGATAAAGGGGGGCATCGGCGCATCGCCGAGCCATTTGATCCGCAGCGTGTAGTTGGTGCCGTCCTCGTTGATCTCGCGGACGAAGCGATTGAGCCACATCCACCACACAAAATCGCCTTGCGGGAAGCCGATCGCGGCGGCTTCCGGCGGTCCCAGCGCGCCAGCGTTATGGTACTTCCCGCGGCTGTTCTTAGCAATCCAGTTCGCCATCGCCTCGGGCATGGCCACCGCGTCGGCCTGACCGGCGTAGAGCCCGGCGATCATGTCGGCGAAGCCGGAAACTTCGACAACTGTTGCCTTTGGTGTATAGGTCGCGATCGCCGTCGCCATGGTCGTGCCGCGCGGGACAGCGAACTTAACTTCTGGCCTGTTGAAGTCGGCGACCGAGCCCAGATCCTTGCGGTCGGTCCGGCTCAGCAGACTGATCACAGCAGTGGAATAGGGATCGGTAAAGCCGATCGTCTTCAGCAATTCAAGGGGTTGGTGTAAACGATGCGATCGTGATGTCGGCCTGCTTGGTCTGCAGCATCGCGACGCGGCCGACGCCGTTGGTTTTAATCCAGTCGATGGTGACGCCCAGATCTTTGGCCAGCCGATTGGCGATGTCGATCTCATAGCCTTGCAGATTGCCGTTCTCGTCTTCGAACCGGAGCGGCGGAACAACGACCGCGAGCGCGATGCGGACCGTCCCGCGGCGCAATATTTCGGTGAGAATACTGTCAGCGGCGTGCGCTGTGCGATCTCCGGTCGGCAATGCCGCCATGACCAGCACCAGCGCCAAACCGCACCGCAAAAGCCGCCGCATGACCCGCTCCTTTCTCGCCTGTGGCCCCAGCATTAT
>DATFWC010000511.1:0-2211 GCA_035259885.1 Xanthobacteraceae bacterium | reverse complement strand
TGCCCTCCTTGAGGCGCTCGATCAGATCCTCAGGCGTCAGATCGACCAGCTCCACGGCGTCGGCGCGGTCGAAGATCGAGTCCGGCACGGTCTCGCGCACGCGCACGCGGGTGATCTGGGCGACGACGTCGTTCAGGCTCTCGATGTGCTGGACATTGACCGTCGTATAGACGTTGATGCCGTGGCTCAACAGCTCCTCGACGTCGAGGTAGCGCTTGGGATGGCGGCTGCCGGGCGCGTTGGTGTGGGCGAGCTCGTCGACCAGGACGATCTGCGGGCGGCGCGCAATGATGGCATCGAGATCCATCTCTTCCAGCCATTGCTCGCGATATTCGACCCGCCGGCGCGGGATGACTTCCAGCCCTTCCAGCAGTGCTTCCGTTTCCTTGCGCCCGTGCGTCTCCACCACGCCGACCACGACATCGTAGCCGTCACGCTTGCGGGCGCGCGCGGTCTGCAGCATCTCGTAGGTCTTGCCCACGCCGGGCGCCGCGCCGACGAAGATCCTGAGCCTGCCGGCGGGACTCTCTTCCCGTCGGGCTTGCTCCAGGAGCGCGTCCGGCGAGGGCCGCTGATCTGGGTCGCGACGCGTATCCGCCATCAGTCTTGTCGTCATGGCCGGGCTTGTCCCGGCCATCTCGCTAGGAGGCGCACAGCCTTGCCAACCTAGGCGGGATCACCGGGACAGCCCCGGTGATGACGATCGGAGAGGCATTGCCACTCCGTGCTTCATCGTCCGGCCACGCGGTCGAGCGCCAGGTTGAGCGCCAGCACGTTGACGCGCGGCTCACCGAGCAGGCCGAGCGTGCGGCCCTCGATGTGCTCGTTGACGAGCGCGCGCAGCCGATCTTCCGGCATGTTGCGCGCCTTTGCAACCCGCGGCACCTGGAACAGCGCCGCCTCCGGCGAGATGTGTGGGTCGAGGCCGCCACCCGAGGTGGTGACCAGATCGATGGGCACCGGCAGCGACGGGTTCTCCTGCTTGAGCTTCTCGACGTCGCCCTGCACGCGCTCGACCAGCGCCTTGTTGGTCGGCCCAAGGTTGGAGCCGCCCGAGTTGGCGGCGTTATAGGGGGCCGGAACCGTCTTGGTCGCATCGGCAGGATCGGGCGCGACAGTGGCGGAGGGGCGGCCATGGAAGTAGCGGTCGGAGGTGAACTCCTGGCCGATCAGGCTGGAGCCGATCACCTTGCCGTCCTGCTCGATCAGGCTGCCCTGCGCCTGGCGCGGAAAGATCGCGCCGGCGATGCCGGTCATGACCAAGGGATAGATCAGGCCGGTGATCAGGGTCAGCGCCACGACGAGCACGATGGCGGGGCGGATTTCCTTCAACATGACGTTTGTCTCCTTGCGACGTGCGCCTCAGCAACACTTCCTCAGGCGAGGCGCAGGGCCGTGACCACGAGGTCGATGGCCTTGATGCCGATGAACGGGATGATGACGCCGCCGACGCCATAGATCAGCAGGTTGCGGCGGAGCAGCGGGCCGGCGCCGATCGGACGGTAGCGCACGCCTTTCAGGGCGAGCGGAATCAGGGCGACGATAATCAGCGCGTTGAAGATGATGGCGGACAGGATGGCGCTCTGCGGCGTCGCCAGGTTCATGATGTTGAGCACCTGGAGCTGCGGGTAGAACGCCACGAACATCGCCGGAATGATGGCGAAGTATTTCGCCACGTCGTTGGCGATCGAGAAGGTGGTCAGCGCGCCGCGCGTCATCAGGAGCTGCTTGCCGATCTCGACGATCTCGATGAGCTTGGTCGGATTGGAGTCGAGGTCGACCATGTTGCCGGCCTCGCGCGCCGCCTGGGTGCCGGTGTTCATGGCGACGCCGACGTCGGCCTGGGCGAGCGCCGGGGCGTCGTTGGTGCCGTCGCCCGCCATGGCCACGAGCTTGCCTTTTGCCTGCTCGGTGCGGATGAGCTTGAGCTTGTCCTCGGGCGTGGCCTGAGCCAGGAAGTCGTCGACGCCGGCCTCGGCCGCGATGGCGGCGGCCGTCATCGGGTTGTCGCCGGTGATCATGACGGTGCGGATGCCCATGCGGCGTAGCTCGGCGAAGCGCTCGCGGATACCGCCCTTGACGATGTCCTTGAGGTGAATCACGCCGAGCAGCCGGCCGTCCTTGGCCACCGCCAGCGGGGTGCCGCCGGACTTGGCGATCTCGTCGGAGATCGCCTGCAGGTCGCGCATGGCATCGGAGGTGATGGCCGGC
>DATFWC010000510.1:0-5261 GCA_035259885.1 Xanthobacteraceae bacterium | reverse complement strand
GCCGGCCGCGATCGAGTAGATGATCATGTTGTGCGACGGCGGCACCAGCAGCGGCTGCAGCGAGCCGGAGATCGTGACGTTGACGGCGAACAGACGCGGATAGCCGTTCTTGATCATCTGCGGGATCATCACCGAGCCGACGGCCGCCGTGTCGGCCACCGACGAACCGGAGATGCAGCCGAACATGGTCGAGGCCAGGATGTTGACCAGCGCCATGCCGCCGCGGATGAAGCCGACGAAAACTTTTGCCAGGTTGACCAGGCGTTCGGCCATGCCGCCGGCCGCCATGATGGCGCCGCACAGGATGAAGAACGGGATCGCCAGCAGCGAGAAGCCGCTCATGCCGCCGGACACTTTCAGCATCACGGCTTCGAGCGGAATGCCGATCCACAGCGCCGCCAGAATCGCCGCCAACCCCAGCGCATAGGCGACCGGCATGCCCAACAGGCACAGAACCGTGAAGCTGCCGATCAGGATCGCGACGTCCATGTGGCCGGCCGCCCCCTACTCGGTCGCGAGCTGGCTGACAGTCTCGGGCTCCGGCTCCGAGAAGAATTTCTGCGTCATGAGCCGTTCGACGACGAACAGGGCGGTGAGCGCGCCGCCGACCGGGATCGGCAGATAGGAGGCGCCGACCGACACGATCGGAAACTCGGCGATGCTCTGGAACCAGGTCGCCTCTACCAGCTTGATGCCCCACCACAACATGAACAGGTTGACGGCGAGCATGCAGATTTCCAGGAACCAGCCGAGCCAGACCTTGGCCGGCCCCTCGAGAAAGGCCGGCAGCACGCCGACGCCGATGTGCAGGTATTCGCGGTAGCAGACCACGGCGGAGAGGAACGACAGCACGATCATCAGCAGCACCGCCATGGGCTCCGGCCACGACGCCGCGCTGTTGAGCACGTAGCGGGTGAAGACGCCGTAGGGAACGATCAGCGTGATGATCACCAGGCAGGCGCCGGCCACGAACAGGCAGGCGACGTGCACCGCGTCCATCAGGCGGATGTAGCGCGCTTTCATCCGGGCTCCTTCGGTGTGCACGGCTGTGCCGCTTGCTCCACCTCTCCCCGGCGGGGAGAGGTCGGCGCGCTGTTGCGCGCCGGGTGAGGGGGCAAAGGCTTCTCGAGAATCACTCGGCCCCTCACCCCAACCCTCTCCCCGGCAGGGAGAGGGAGCGCGCCGAGTCCTCGGCAGGCGCGCCGCATGAGCCCATCGGCGTCACTTCACGTCCTGGATGCGCTTGATGAGGCCGGAGAGCTGGGCGCCGTACTTGTCCCACACCGGCTTGACGGCGGCCTGGAACGGCGCCTTGTCTGGCACCTCGGTGATCTCGACGCCGGCCTCCTTCATCTGCTGCAGGGAGGTCGTCTCCATGGCGTACCACAGCGCGCGCTCCTCCTGTTGCGCCTCGCGCGCCACCTTGCGGATGAGATCCTGATCCTCCTTGCTCAGCGTGGTGAAAATTTTTTTCGAGAACACCAGGACTTCCGGGATCATCAGGTGCCCGGTCAGGGAGAAATACTTGGCATAGCGATAGTGCTGGCCGGTCGTGTAGGTGGGCTCGTTGTTTTCCGCCCCGTCCACGACGCCGGTCTGCATGGCGTTGACCAGCTGGTCGAAACCCATGGACACGCCGTTGCCGCCAAGCGCGTTCATGGTGTCGACGAACACCGGATTGCCCATCATGCGGATTTTCAGGCCTTTCAGATCCTCCACCTGGCGGATCGGCTTCTTGCTGTTGTAGACGTGGCGGGAGCCGGCGTTCATCCAGCACAGCCCGATCAGGTTGGCGGTCGGATGGTCGGACAGCTTCTGCAACAGCTCGTCGCCGATCGGCCCGTCGATCACCTTCTCCATGTGCGCGGTGTCGCGGAACATGAACGGCAGATTGAATACGTTGAACTCCGGCACGATCGGGCCCATCGGGCCGACGCTGATGCGCGCGATCGCCAGCGCCCCAACCTGGGCTTGCTCGATCATCTCCTTCTCGCCGCCAAGCTGCATCGACGGATACATCTGGATGCTCAGGCGGCCGCCGGTCGCCTGCTCGAGCTTCTTGCCCATGCGCACCACCGCCTCGACCGTCGGATAGCCGAGCGGGTGCACGTCGGTCGCCTTGAGGACGAGCTTTTGCTGCGCCCAGGCGGGCAAACTGCTCGCCGCCAGCAACAGCGCTGCGCCGAGCACCATGGCGTGCCGTTTCATCGAAGCTCCTCCTTTGCGGCGCGCGTCCTCAGCACGGGGGCGCGCCCGATTGATCATCACGTCTGCACAGTGGTAGTCATATCATATGATGACCCGACGAACGCCCAAGGTGTCAAGATCGCTCGCCCCCGCCGCCCCCAGCCCCGATGCCGGGCTGGCCCGGCTCGGGCCGCTGCCGGCGCCACGCAGCCTGACTCATGCCCTGATCGAACGGCTCACCTCGGAGATCACCAGTGGCAAGCTGCCCACCGGCGCCCGTCTGCCGACCGAGCAGGAACTGATCGCCGCCACCGGCGTGAGCCGCACCGTGGTGCGCGAGGCAGTGGCGGCGCTGCGCGCCGAAGGCCTGGTGACGACGCGGCAGGGCGTCGGCGCGTTTGTCACCGACAGCCGGCCGTTCCGCATCAACGGCGGCGAGCTCGGCTCGCTGCGCGAGGTCATCGAGATCATGGAGCTGCGTACCGGCGTCGAGATCGAGGCGGCGGGGCTTGCCGCCGAGCGCGCCTCGCCCGGACATCTGGCGCATATCGCCGAGGCCTACCGGGCGATCGACCAGGCCATCCGCCGCGGCGAATCGGCCGTCGACCAGGACTTTGCCCTGCACTGCCGCATCGCCGAGGCGACGGACAATCCGCAGTTCGTGCGCTTCCTCGACTATCTCGGACGCTTCATCATCCCGCGCCAGACCGTGCGCATGACGGCCGGCTCGCCGTCGGAGCGCCAAGCCTACCTGCACCGCATCCAGAAGGAGCACGACGAGCTCGTCCAGGCGATCCGCGCGCATGCGGTGGGGGCCGCGCGCGCCGCCATGCGGCGGCACCTCGTAAGCAGCCGCAAGCGCTACCAGAAGCTGGCGGCCAGGCTTGGCGACGCGTGAGCGGCAGCGCGACATGGAAACGGTCCTCATCACCGGCGCGGCGGGCGACATCGGGACGCGGCTGCGCCGCCTGCTCAAGGGCACCTACCCTCACCTGCGCCTGAGCGACGTCAAGCCCCCCGCCGGCCTCGGCGCCGACGAGTTTTTCGTCAAGGCCGACCTCGCCGACATGGCGGCGGTCGACAAGGTCGTCGCCGGCGTCGACGGCATCGTCCACCTCGGCGGCTTCTCGGTCGAGGGGCCGTGGGAGACAATTCTCAACGCCAATATCATCGGCAGCCACAACCTGTTCGAGGCGGCGCGCCGCCATGGCGTCGAGCGCGTGGTGTTCGCCTCGTCCAACCATGCGGTCGGCTTCTATCCGCGCCAGCGTCGCATCGGGACGCACGCCCCGGTGCGGCCGGATTCGCGCTACGGCGTGAGCAAGGCGTTCGGCGAGGCGCTGGGCGCGCTTTACGCGTTCAAATACGGGCTGCGCGTGACCTGCATCCGCATCGGCAACGTCGCCGACGCGCCGGTCGACAAGCGCCGGCTGTCGATCTGGATCAAGCCGGAGGACCTGGTGCAGCTCATCCGCATCGGCCTCGAGCATCCAGACATTCGCCACGAGATCTTTTTCGGCGCCTCCGACAACGAACGCAGCTGGTGGGACAACGAGGCAGCGTTCCGCTACGGCTACCGGCCGCAAGGCCGCGCCGAGGATTTTCGCGACGCCGCGCTGGCGGCGCAGGCGAAGCTGGCCTCGGATCCGGTGGCCGACTGGTACCAGGGGGGCCCTTACTGCAGCGACGAGTACGACGGCGAGGCTCCGCGCCAGTAGCCCGGGATGGAGCGAAGCGAGATTCGGCCTTGTCCGCCGTACGCCAGCATATGTCGTGGGGCATCACGAAAGGCTTCGGCCCCCAGGCGGTGGCGACCACGTCGGCGGCAACACCGTTGCCACATTGCGCTTCGCTCCATGCGGGCTACGGAGAGGCCGTTCTCGGCGCCACAGGCCGGGTCGCCTTCCCGGCAGATCAGCAGGCCGTCCTGGCGTCACATGAACCGGCTGAGGGCATCGCTCCATCCCTTCTGGAGTTGCTCGAATGCCTTCTGGCTGGCGGTCTGCATGTCCTTCCAGGCCGCCTCGTTTGCACGCTGGACTTGCTGAAGAAGCTGGCCCGCTTCGTCGGCATTGGAGCGCAGTTGCGCAATTCCGCTCTCGTAGTCGGAGCGCGCCTTGGCGCCAGCCTCCCCGAGGTGCGCCTGATATTCCTTGATCTGCGCCTGCCAGACCTCAATCTGGCGTTTCACCTGTTCCGAAAAGTCTTGCTTCAGAGCCATGGTGGTCCTCCCGCCTGCAGCGCGGTGCTGCCTTTCGGCCGTTCCGCGATGGCAATCCGCGCATGCTTCGGCCGAATTTCGTAAACAATGCGATCTGTCGAGCGGCCGTTATGACCGGCCCGCCTGGTCGGCTTCCACCGACACAGGCTATCCTCGTTCGGGCTGCGGCGACATCGGGGTCTTCCCCAAAAATGGGCATGGGGCGGAACCCCGAGGGCGGCTGTCCGACACCATCGCACACCGTGCGCCTCAGGTGAATGAGGAAGAATCGCGCGGGCGTCCTTCAACCGCAACGGCGGACGACGCGTGCCCGCCGCTCAGCTACGGAACCAATCAGAATCGACGGCAACGACGATGGCGATTCCGTCCCACCCTCTGAGCGCCCTGAAGCCGCGGCCGGAGCGCCCGGGCCGGCATTTGACATCAGTGGGTCCGGCGCGCTGGCGGCCCCGCGCCATGGGCGTGCTATATTCGTCCTACACTGCGGCCCAAGGCCCCGTAGCTCAGTCGGATAGAGCAGCAGCCTTCTAAGCTGAAGGTCGGAGGTTCGAATCCTCCCGGGGTCACCAATTTTTCAGCAACTTGGGCTGCGTCGACTGAAGTCATTCTGACAAATGGCTGCGGTTCATTCTGACGAATTGGCAGCCGTCTGTTCTGGTCGCGGTCTTTTTTCGCGCGAGCGGCAATCTGTTTCATTCAGATGGCGATGGACTCATGGCCGCATTGACATCTTTGTGGCGTCTCGCAGGCCGGCTACCATTGCCATGCAAAGAGTTGCCCGATTGGAGAGGGGCACCATGCGGACACGGAGAGAGGTTGTCGCCATCGCAATCACGGCATTGGCCGCATCCGG
>DATFWC010000509.1:0-4469 GCA_035259885.1 Xanthobacteraceae bacterium | reverse complement strand
CCTGCTCCACGTCAAAGAACAGCTGCGCCGTGGTGAATGGGTTGAACTTGATATAGCGGTCGTAATACAGCCGCCCGTAGTGGCGGTCGACGCCCCAGGTGTAGTGGATATTGCCCGTCCGGGTGGCCGAATCCTCCGAGTAGAGGTTGGAGGCGACGCCGCCAACGAAGGCGCAGCCCTTCTGTAGGACACGCGTCCACAATTCGGGATCGAGCGCGGCGTCGTAGATATCGCCGATCAGCGACGAGACCTGCTGAGCCTCGGTCATTGCTAGGCTACCTGTCCGTAATGCCTGACTGACCCCGATACCTATCACCCGGAAGACGCTGTGTACGTGAATTGGGTCACATTTGCGTTTTTTTCACTCTGGGTTGCGCAAATTCCATTTCGAACTTTCAAGGGTGTACGGCGGCGGACGCCGCCACGATCCGCGCCGGCCGCGGCTCGGCGTGACCGATCACGCGCGTGATCGTGGGCCAGCGCCGGCGCAGCGCCCGCTCGACGTCGTCCACCTTTTCATGCACGTCGTGCACGCTCAGCGACGGATCGATGTAGCAATGGAAGTTGACGATCTCGCCCTCGGCGGTCTCGCGCACGCGGACGTCGTGGACATCGCGGATCGGACCGAGCTCGCCCGCCAGCTCGGTCAGCGCGGCGCGCACCTCCTCGACCCGCGGGGCCGCCGCCTCCTGGCCGGCGAGCCCGTGCGCCTGCAGCGGCTCGATGTGGGTCTCGACCTCGACCGCGGGCCCGAGCTCCTCGCGCACCGCCGCCTCCAGGCGGCTGGCGATCTCATGCGCGGCGCCGAGGGACAGCGCACCGTCCACCTCGAGATCGAGCGAAACCGCCAGCTGGTCGCCGATGGAGTGCACGGTCACATGATGAACCGCCAGGCCGAGATTGCGCGCGATCACCATGATGCGTTCGAGCGCGGTCTCGTCGTCGAGCGCCCGCGGCAAGGTGGTGATCGTTGCCTCCGCCTCCGGCATTTCGGCGGCGAGCGCCCGCGCCACGTCGTCCTTGACCGCGGCCACCTGGTCGAATGGCAGCGTGCGGCTGACCGCGACGGTGAGATCGACGAACAGTTTGTTGCCAACGGCGCGGGCGCGCACGCGCTCGACGTCGACGACGCGGCGCACGCGCCCGGCGATCTCGGCGATGCGCTGGGCGGCGCCCGGCGGGGCCACGTCGGTCAGGCTGTCGATGGTGCGGCGGCCGAGCCGCCAGCCGGCGACGCAGATGAAGACCGCCACCACGATGGCGGCGAGCGAATCCGCCCATGGATAGCCCAACAGGACACCGATGAGGCCGATCAGCACCGCGACCGACGACCACATGTCCGAGCCGAAGTGCAGCGCGTCGGCCTCGAGCGCTTCGCTCGAGGTCTCGTGCGCGACCCGGTAGAGCACGCGCGCGCGGAAGAAATCGACCACGATCGAGGCGACGATCACGCCGAACGCCCACACGGTCGCCTGGACATGCTCCGGCTCATGCCAGAACAGCCGCTGCATCGCCTCCCAGATCACCACGCCGGAGAGCAGGAACAGGAGCGCGGTCTCGGCCAGCGCCGCCAGGCTCTCGACTTTGCCGTGGCCGTATTGGTGCACTTCATCGGCAGGCTTGCCGGAAATTTTTACGGCGAAATAGGTCAACGCGGTCGCGCCGAGGTCGACCAGGGAGTGCCCGGCTTCCGACAGGATGCCGAGCGATCCGGACAGCCACCCGACCACCGCCTTGGCGATCGTCAGACCGGCCGAAGCCGCGATTGAGGAGAGCGCGACCCGTTCCTTGATGTCCTGCATGGAGCGGCTCCGGGGCCAGCGGTAGCGAGGGGGCGCGACCGCGTCAATGAGGCAATGCGCCGGTTACCCCTCGCTGTACCGCATGCCGGGTAGGCGCCGAGCAATTTGTAGATTTCCCGCCGCGACATTGATATCTGCTGGCCTTGCCCTGCCTTCGGACGGTTGCCAGCCTTGCAGCTCGTTCAATCCGGCTGCTCGTCCGGTCCGCATGTCGAGCCAAGGAGCGTTCTCGCGTGATCTTTGTCGCGGTCGACATCGGCGGCACCTTCACGGATCTGATCGGTTTCGACGACCAGGCCGGCCGGTTTATCCAGGCGAAAAGCCTGACCACGCCTGCCAATCTCGTGCAGGGCATTGTCGATTGCATCGGCAAGAGCGGCATCGCGGCCGCGACCATCGACGAGCTCATCCATGGCTCGACCATTGCCATCAACACGCTCATCGAGCGCAAGGGTGCCAGGACCGGGCTGATCGTCACCCGTGGCACGCGCGACGTCTACATCATCGGTCGCGGCAACCGGCCGGAATCCTACAACCTGTTCTTCCACCGCCACCGGCCCCTGGTGCCGCGCCGGCTGACACGGGAGGTCGAGGAGCGGGTATTGGCCTCGGGCGAAGTGCACGAGAAGCTGCGGCAGGCGAGCGTGGAAGCTGCCTGCGCGGCGCTGAAGCAGGAAGGCGTCGATGCGGTCGCGGTGTGCTTCCTTCACTCCTACGTCAATCCGGAGCATGAGCGCGCCGCCGGGGCGGCGATCCGCAAGGCGCTGCCGCAGGCCTATCTGTCGCTGTCGCACGAGATCCTGCGCGAGTACCGCGAGTTCGAGCGCATGTCGACCACCGTGGTGAACGCCTATATCGGGCCCAAGGTCGGCGGCTACGTGCGCAGCCTGAAGCAGAACCTGGGCGATATCGGCTTTGCCGGCGACCTGTCGATCATGCGCTCGAACGGCGGCGTGATGACGCCGGAGATCGCCACCGAGCGGCCGGTCGCCATGATGGAGTCGGGGCCGGTCGGCGGCATCATCGCGTCGGCGCAGGTGGGGCGCGCGCTCGGCCTGCCCAACGTCATCTCCTTCGACATGGGCGGAACCACCGCCAAGGCGAGCCTCATCCGCGACGGCGAGGCCACCATGGCGCCGGGCTACTATGTCGGCGGCTATGCGGCTGGCCATCCGGTCATGCTGCCGATGATCGACGTGGTCGAGGTGGGGGCGGGCGGCGGCAGTATCGCCTGGATCGACGAGGTCGGCGCGCTGAAGGTTGGGCCGCAAAGCTCCGGGGCCGACCCCGGGCCGATCTGCTATCGCTGCGGCGGCGGCGAGCCGACCATCACGGACGCCAATGTTGTGCTCGGCCGCCTCGACCCGGACAATTTTCTCGGCGGCGAGATGAAGCTCGACGCCCCGGCGGCCGCACGCGGCGTCAAGGAGAAGATCGCCGATCCCCTGAAGCTCGACACGGTGGCGGCCGCCCAGGCGATCATCGAGATCGCGATCGCTAAGATGTCGCTTGCCGTGCGCGAAGTGTCGGTCGCCAAGGGCTACGACCCGCGAGATTTCGCGCTGGTCGCCTCGGGCGGCGCCGGGCCGCTGCACGTCGCTGCCATCGCCCGCCAGCTGTTCATACCGACCGTGATCGTGCCGCTGTTTCCGTCGCACTTTTCCGCGCTCGGCATGCTGGTCGCCGACGAGCGCCACGACTTCATCCGCACGTTCTACTGCGATCTCACGCGCGCCGATTTTGCCGACCTCCTCGCCGCGCATGGCGAGATGGTGGCGGACGCCCAGGCGAGCCTGCGGCACGCGCGCGACGCCGCGTACCAGATCCATCTCGACCTGCGCTATGTCGGCCAGGAGTTCACGCTGTCGGTTCCGGTCGCGCTGGCCGAGCTGAAGGCCGGCGACCATCGCGCCATCCGCACCGCCTTCGATGCGCTGTACGAGCATCGCTATGCCCATCACTCGCCCGAGGAGCCGGTGGAAATGGTCAACATCCGTCTCGCAGCAATCGGCAAGCGCCCGAAGATCGCCTTTCCGGCGCTGGCAAAATCCGCCAGGCCCAAGCCGGCGGGCGAGCGTGAGGTCTATTTCGCGCGCGCCGACAGGCCGGTCGTCTGCCCGGTGTTCCACCGCGATGGTCTGGGCGCCGGCGCGGAAGTCGTCGGCCCGGCGCTCGTCCAGGAGCACGGAACCACCACCGTCCTGTTCGCCGACGACCGCTGCCGCGTCGCGGAATCAGGCGAGCTGATCATCGCCATCGGAGGCGCCAGGTGACACTCGACCCGGTCACGCTCGAGGTGATCCGCAACGCGCTGCCCGCCGTTGCCAACGAGATGGCCGCGGACCTGCAGCGTACCTCCTACAACATGATGATCTACGAGGTGCGCGACTTCTGCACCGCGCTGGTCAATCCTGACGGCGAGCTGATCAGCCAGAACGTCGGCGGCGTCTCGCATTTCGTCGCCGATCTCGGCGTCATCATCACGGACGGAATGAAGCGCTACGGTCGCGACGGGTTCAGGCCCGCCGACGTCATCATCACCAACCACCAGGCGGTGGCCGGCCAGCACCTCAACAACGTCGTCATCTACATGCCGTACTTCTACCGGGGCGAGCTCCTGATGTTCGCCATGGTGCGCGCGCACTGGATCGACGTCGGCGGCACGTC
>DATFWC010000508.1:0-8063 GCA_035259885.1 Xanthobacteraceae bacterium | reverse complement strand
TGCAGGGTGCCAACCTGCCGAGCGAAATCGTCCTTTATTTGGCACGGGAATCCCATGAACCTGGACATCGCGACGCTGTTCGCCGCACGGGAAGCAGAGCGCTACGCGTTGCACGCGCGCTACCTCAACGAGCAGCTGGTGCGCGTGCTCAGGACGGTGGGATTCGACGTCGGGTTCTGCCAGGGCGACGGCCAATACCTCGTCGACCGGCAAGGAACACGCTATCTCGATCTGATGAGCGGATGGGGCGTGTTTGCGCTCGGACGCAATCATCCGGCGCTGCGCGATGCCCTCATGTCGGTCCTCGACGCACGGCTGCCCAATCTGATCCACATGGATGCCTCGCCGCTCGCCGGCGTGCTGGCCGAACGGCTGCTGCAGCTCGTGCCCTATCTCGACAAGGCCTACTTCGCCAATTCCGGAACCGAGACGGTGGAAACCGCCTTGAAATTTGCCCGTTGCGCCACCGGGCGTGCCGGCATCGTCTATTGCAGCCATGCCTATCACGGCCTCACCTATGGCGCGCTGTCGATCAACGGTGACGAGACGTTTCGCACCGGCTTCGCACCTTTCATGGGCAACTGCACCGAGGTTCCGTTCGACGATCTCGAAGCGCTCGACCGCGCGCTCGCCACCCGCCAGGTGGGCGCCTTCATCGTCGAGCCGATCCAGGGCAAGGGCGTCAATGTTCCGAGCGACGATTATCTGCCGACCGCGCTCAGGCTGTGTCGCAAATACGGCACGGTGTTCATCGCCGACGAGGTGCAGACCGGGCTCGGACGGACCGGACGCTTCCTCGCCATGGAACATTGGGGAGTCGAGCCCGACATCGTGCTGTTGTCGAAGGCGCTGTCGGGCGGCCACGTGCCGGTCGGCGCGGTGCTGACGCGCAAGTGGATCTTCGACAAGGTCTATGACCGCATGGAACGGTCGATGGCGCACGGCTCGACTTTCGGCAAGAACGATCTCGCCATGGCGGCCGCTCTCGCCACGCTCGAGGTGCTGAAGTCGGAACGCGTGATCGAGAACGCCGCGCAGACCGGCGAGAAGCTCATCGCGGCGCTCGGCAAGATGTCGGCGCAGTACGAGCTGGTCAAAGCCGTGCGCGGCAAGGGCCTGATGATCGGCATCGAGTTCGGGCAGCCGCGATCGTTCAAGCTGCGCGCAACCTGGGCGGCGCTGCAGGCGATGAGCAGCGAGCTGTTCTGCCAGATCATCATCATTCCGCTGTTCAAGCAGCACAAGATCCTGAGCCAAGTCGCCGGCCACGGCATTCACACCATCAAGGTGCAGCCTGCCCTTACTATTACGGACGCGGATTGCGACTGGATCATCCGTTCGTTCGACCAGGTGATCGCCGACGCGCATCGCGGGCCCGCCGCCGCGCTCTCGCTCGGCCGCACACTCGTCGACCACGCCGTCAAGGCCCGCGCGACGGCATGAGCCATGATCAGCCTTGCGATTGCGTCGGCGGCGCTGGCGATATGGCTCTATCTGGTGGCGGCGCGCGGCGGCTTCTGGCGGGTGTCGACGGACGACGATCGCAGCGAGCTGCCGCCGCCTGTCGCCTGGCCGGACGTGGTCACGGTCGTTCCGGCTCGCGACGAGGCCGAGGTCGTTGGCGCGACCGTGCACTCCTTGCTGGCGCAGGACTACCCTGGCGCGCTCTCAGTCGTCCTCGTCGACGACCAGAGCCAGGACGGCACCGCGGCGATTGCGCAAGCCGCTGCCGCTGACGCCGGCGCGGCTCATCGCCTGACCGTGCTCGGCGGACAGACGCGGCCGCCGGGATGGTCCGGCAAGGTCTGGGCCATGCACCAGGGCGTGGAGCATGTAGAGAGCCTGAACCCGCCGCCGCGCTATCTGCTGTTCACCGATGCCGACATCGTCTACGAGCGCGCGGCGCTGCGCCGGCTGGTTGCCCAGGCCGAAGCGGAAAGCCTCGTACTGACCTCGCGCATGGTGAAGCTCCGGTGCGAGAGCTTGGCCGAGCGCCTGTTCATTCCGGCCTTCGTGTTCTTCTTCCAGATGCTGTACCCGTTCGCGTGGGTGAACCGGCCGAACCGCGCGACCGCCGCGGCGGCCGGCGGCTGCATGCTGGTGAGCGCCCAGGCGCTGCGTGCCGCCGGCGGAATTTCTTCCATTCGCGGCGCCCTCATTGACGACTGCGCCCTCGGCCAGCGGATGAAGAGCGTCGGGACGATCCGGCTGGCGCTCACCGATCTGGTGCGCAGCCTGCGTCCCTATCCGCATATCGCCGATATCAGGCGCATGGTGGCGCGCTCGGCCTACGACCAGCTCGGCTACTCGCCGCTGCTCCTGGCCGGGACGATCGTCGGCCTGGCGTTAATCTATGTGGCGCCGCCACTCGTCGCGCTGGCCGGTTCGGGCCTCGCCCGCGTCCTGGCGGCGGCCGCCTGGGCCCTGATGATGCTCGCGTTTCTGCCGATGCTGCGGTTCTATCGGCTTTCGCCCCTTTGGGCCCTTGTTCTGCCGGCCGTGGCGCTCGCCTATATGGCGTTTACCCTCGATTCCGCCTATCAACACGCCCGAGGGCGCGGCGGATTATGGAAGGGGCGCGTGCACGCGAACGTATCGGAGCTGCGATGACCAGTGCTGCCGAGTTGCGCTCCGGCAAGGGCCATCACGATGAGAATTTTCCGGTTGCCTCGTGGCTCATTCACGAGCGCCACCGGCCGCCCATCCTGGCGTTCTACGAGTTCGTGCGCGTCGCCGATGACATTGCCGACCATTCCGCCCTCTCCGCGCGCGAAAAAATCGACCTGCTGGACCGGCTGGAGGCCGGGCTGCTCGGGCGCGCCGAGCCGGAACCGGTGGCGGCGCGCCTGCGCGCCGTCTTGGCCGAACGCGACCTGTCGCCGCGCCATGCCCAGGATCTGCTGACCGCCTTCCGTATGGACGCCACCAAGCTGCGCTATCGCGACTGGGACGACCTGATTCATTATTGCAGCTATTCGGCCATGCCGGTCGGACGTTTCGTGCTCGACGTGCACGGCGACAGCCGCAGCACCTGGCCCGCCAACGATGCCCTGTGTGCCTCTCTGCAGATCATCAATCATGTCCAGGACTGCGGGAAGGATTACCGCAACCTCGATCGGGTCTATATTCCCGAGGATGCGCTGGCCCGCCACCGCACGAGCGTGGAGGCCCTGGCTGAACCGGAAGCCTCGCCCGAGCTACGAAACTGCCTGCGCGATGTCATGGAGCACACCGTCGTGCTGCTGCGCGGGGCAGAATATTTTTCGACGCAGGTCAATGACCTGCGCTTCGGCCTGGAGATTGCCGTGATCTATCGCGTGGCGCAGACCCTGACCCGGAGACTGCTGCGGCGCGATCCGCTGAGCGAGCGTGTTCATTTGAACAAGGCCGAGTTTGCCGCGATGGGCATCGTCGGCGCTGTCGAAGGGCTCGGCCGGCGTGCCGGGCGGTGGATTGGCGCGGGCCGTCACTCGGCCCAGGACGCGTGAGTGACTGGCGTGGCGGTGAGCGACTCCACGACTGCGATTGCTGCCCGGCGCGCGTCCGGCAGCTCTTTCTATACGGCGATGCGCATCCTGCCGCGCGAGCGGCGTGATGCGATCTTCGAGATCTACAGCTTCTGCCGCGCGGTGGATGACGTCGCCGACGACGGCGGCCCCCGCGATCAGCGCCTGGCGCAATTGGCCGAATGGCGTGCCGACGTCAACGCGCTTTACCACGGCGCGCCGCCGTCGCGCCTGCGCGGCCTGGCCGGACCGATGCGTCGCTTCGGCCTCAAGCGCGAGGATTTTCTCGCCATCATCGACGGCATGGAAATGGACACCGTGTCGGACATCCGCGCGCCCGACTGGGCGACGCTGGATCTGTACTGCGACCGCGTGGCGAGCGCGGTCGGGCGCCTGTGCGTGCGGGTGTTCGGCCTGGACGCGGCCCCCGGCGTGGCGCTGGCCCATCATCTCGGCCGCGCGCTGCAGCTCACGAATATCCTGCGCGACCTCGACGAGGATGCCGCGATCGGGCGCCTCTATCTGCCGCGCGAGGCGCTGCAGGCCGCCGGCATCACCACCACCGATCCGGCCGCTGCGCTCGCCAGCCCCCGCCTCGATCAGGTGTGTGCTCTCGTGGTCGAGCGCGCGCGCAGCCACTTTGTCGAGGCCGATGCCATCATGCAGGCGTGCCCACGCGCAGCCGTCCGCACCCCGCGCGTGATGCGTGAAGCCTACCGGTCGATCCTCGACGGCCTGGTGGCGCGCGGCTGGACGCCGCCGCGTCCGCCGATCCGCCTGCCGCGGTCGCGGCTCCTCTGGATCCTGCTGCGCTACGCCATAGTCTGATGCGCAGCTCCGTCATCCATGTGGTCGGCGCAGGGGTCGCCGGACTTGCCGCTGCGGTACGGCTCGCCGCGGCGGGCGCGACCGTTGTGGTGCACGAAGCCGCGCCGCAAGCCGGCGGGCGTTGCCGCTCCTACTATGACCATGCGCTCGGCATGATCATCGACAACGGCAACCACCTGCTGCTGTCGGGCAACCACGCGGCGCTGTCGTTCCTGGAGCTGATCGACGCCGAGCATGGCCTGGTCGGGCCGCCGAGCACCGAATTTCCCTTCATCGATCTGGCCACGCACGAGCGTTGGCGCCTGCGGCCGAATGCCGGCCGCGTCGGCTGGTGGGTGTTCGATCCCTCGCGCCGCGTGCCCGGCACCGGCGTGCTCGACTACCTCGATATCGTGCGTCTGCTGTGGGCGCCGGCGCAGGCGCCGATCGGGGCGGCGATGAAGTGCTCGGGCAAAGTCTACGACCGGCTGTGGCGGCCGATCCTGCTCGCGGCGCTCAACACCGATCCGCCCGAAGCCGACGCCCGCCTGGCGGCGGCCGTGATCCGAGAGACCATGCTGGTCGGCGGGCGCGCCTATCGCCCGCTCATTGCCCGCGACGGGCTCTCGGCGACGCTGATCGATCCGGCCATCCGCTTCCTGCGGGCGCACGGCGCCTCGATCCGCCTCGAGCACAACCTGCACCGCCTTGGCTTCGACGGAGGGCGTGTCTCCCACCTCGATTTCGGCAGCGACGCGGTCGAACTCGCGCCAGGCGATGCCGTGGCCCTGGCGGTTCCGCCCTATATGGCCAAGACGCTCCTTCCCGACATCATGGCGCCGGATGCGTATCGCGCCATCGTCAACGCCCACTTCGCCGTCGAGCCGCCGAAAGATTTTCCACCGATGATCGGCGTCATCGGCGGGATGATCGAATGGATCTTCGCGTTTCCAAGCCGCTTGTCGGTGACGATCAGTGGCGCCGATCGGCTGCTGAGTGTCCCGCGCGAGGCGCTGGCCCAGCAGATCTGGCGCGAAGTCGCTGACGTGGCGGGCATTGCGGAGAACATGCCCGCGTGGCAGATCGTGCGCGAGCGGCGGGCCACTTTTGCGGCGCTGCCGGAGCAGAACGCCCGCCGCCCGGGCGCAAAAACGCGCTGGGACAACCTGGTTCTCGCCGGCGATTGGACGGCGACCGGCCTGCCAGCCACGATCGAAGGGGCGATCCGTTCGGGAAACCGGGCCGCCGAGCTGTTGAACCGGCCGGCATAGGATTGCGTCGAAAGGCATGATGATGAACGACGTCACTGTTGGACCGGCGCGGCCGGCGGACGCGGATGCGGCATTGGAAGCGCGCATTCGCTCCGCCACCACGGCGCTGCTCGAGCGCCAGCAGGCCGATGGCCATTGGGTGTTCGAGCTCGAGGCGGACGCCACCATTCCGGCCGAATACGTGCTGTTCCGCCACTATCGCGGCGAACCGGTCGATGCCGTGCTGGAGGCGAAGATCGCCGCCTATCTGCGCCGCATCCAGCGCGCCGACGGCGGCTGGCCGCTGTTCCACGACGGCGATTTCGACATGAGTGCGAGCGTGAAGGCGTATTTCGCGCTGAAAATGATCGGGCACGCGCCCGAGGCCGAGCACATGCGGCGGGCGCGCGAGGCCATTCTCAAGCGCGGCGGCGCCGCCAATGCCAACGTGTTCACGCGCGTCCTGCTCGCCCAGTTCGACATCATCTCGTGGCGTGCCGTTCCGGTCATGCCGGTCGAGATCATGCTTTTGCCCAAGTGGTTTCCCTTCCACCTGTCGAAGATTTCGTACTGGGGACGCACCGTGATCGTCCCTCTGCTGGTCCTGCAGGCGCTCAAGCCCAAGGCAAAGAATCCAAAAAACGTGCGGGTCGACGAGTTATTCATCCAGGAACCAAAGACGATCGGCGGAAAATCGAAGGCGCCGCACCAGAAGTGGTCATGGTTCCTGCTGTTCCGCGCCATCGACATCGTTCTGCGCGCGGCCGAGCCGCTGTTTCCGACGCGCTTGCGCCAGCGGGCGATCGAACAGGCGGCGGCCTTCGTGACCGAACGGCTCAACGGCCAAGACGGCCTCGGCGCCATCTACCCGGCCATGGCCAACAGCGTGATGATGTTCGACGTACTCGGCTATCCGCCCGATCACCCCGACCCGAAGGTCGCCCGCCAGTCGATCGACAAGCTGCTCGTCATCAAGGATGACGAGGCCTACTGCCAGCCGTGCGTGTCGCCGGTGTGGGATACGGTGCTGACCTGTCACACGCTTCTGGAAGTGGGCGGCGAACAGGCCAACCGTCACGCGATCAAAGGCCTCGACTGGCTGAAGCCCCGCCAGGTCCTCGACGTGGTGGGCGACTGGGCCGAGGCGCGGCCTGACGTGCGGCCGGGCGGCTGGGCCTTCCAATACGCCAATGCGCACTACCCCGATCTCGACGACACCGCCGTTGTCGTGATGGCGATGGATCGCGCGGCCCACCTGCCCGGCTCCGATCCAGCGCGCTTTCGCGACGCCATGGCGCGCGGCCAGGAATGGGTCACCGGCCTCCAGAGCCGCGATGGCGGCTGGGGCGCGTTCGATGCCGACAACGATTACGACTACCTCAACAACATCCCGTTCGCCGATCACGGCGCCCTGCTCGACCCGCCCACCGCCGACCTGACCGGCCGCTGCCTGTCCATGCTGGCCCAGTTCGGCCACAAGCCGGCGTCGAATCCGGCCATGCGGGCCGCAATCGACTGGCTGCGCCGCGACCAGCGCGCGGACGGCAGCTGGTACGGCCGCTGGGGCATGAACTACATCTACGGCACGTGGTCGGTCCTGTGCGCCCTCAACGCAGCCGGCGTGGAGCGGGAAGACGCGATGGTGCGCAAAGCGGTCGACTGGCTGCTGTCGATCCAGAATCCCGATGGCGGCTGGGGCGAGGACGGCACCAGCTACAAGCTCGACTACCGCGGCTACGAGCCTGCCCCGAGCACCGCCTCACAGACCGCGTGGGCGCTGATCGGCCTCATGGCCGCCGGCCAGGTGGATCATCCGGCGGTGGCGCGCGGGATCCAATATCTCACCGCCAACCAGGACGACGACGGCACCTGGGGCGAGGAACGCTACACCGCCACCGGATTCCCGCGCGTGTTCTATCTGCGCTACCACGGCTACGCGAAGTTCTTTCCGCTATGGGCGCTGGCGCGCTATCGCAACCTGAAGGCAGGAAACGATCGAACGGTCGCCGTCGGAATGTGATAGCATCGGCGACGGTTTCGTCTTTGTGTCTCGGAAGCGGCGGCGCGCACTGCTGATCCGCGATCGGACGACCTGGATTTGGGCAACCCGCGTCTGCGCCATACCACGCGTGTCGCGCAGCGCTCCGGAGATCAGGATGGTTGCAAGCGTGCTCGCCCGCGTCGCCTTGCCGCGCTCCGCGGCCGAGGCCGAAAACGCCACCTCAGCCGACGTGCGCAGCAATTCAGACATCAAACCGATCCTCGCCGTGACCGGCCTCGCCATGGAGGCGCGCATCGCGGCCGGACCCGGAGTCGAGGTCGTGTGCAGCGGCTGCGACCCGGCGCGCCTGCGCCGGTTGCTCGATGCCCTGACCCCGACCCGTTATCGCGGGGTCATCAGCTTCGGCGTGTCGGGAGCCCTCGATCCCGCCCTCCAGCCGGGCGACATCGTGGTGGCGACCGAGATCACGTCGGATGCCGGCGCTTGGCCCATGGAGGC
>DATFWC010000507.1:0-17213 GCA_035259885.1 Xanthobacteraceae bacterium | reverse complement strand
TGCGTGGGAGATCGGCGGCGGCTCGACCTGGATCACCGGGTCCTACGATCCCGAGCTCGATCTCATGTACTGGGGCATCGGCAATCCGGCGCCGTGGGCGTCGCAGAGCCGGCCGGGCGACAATCTCTACACGTCGTCGGTGCTGGCGCTGCGGCCGAAGACCGGCGAGATCGCCTGGCACTACCAGTTCACGCCCAACGATGCCTACGACTACGACGCCTGCTGGGAGCTGATCCTCGCCGATATCGACGTCGGCGGGCAGAAGCGCAAGGTGATGATGCAGCTCAACCGCAACGGCTTCCTCTATGTGCTCGACCGCACCAATGGCGGCCTGATTTCGGCCAAGCCGTTCGAGACCGTGAACTGGGCGAGCGAGGTCAATCCGGAGAGCGGCCGGCCGGTGGAAACCGAGGCCGCGACGAAGCTGCGCGCCGGCGAGCAGATCGAGCTGTGGCCGTCCACCCGCGGCGCCAAGAACTGGCCGCATGCCGCGTTCAACCCGCAGACCGGCCTGCTCTACGCCAACACAATGCATCGCGCCGGCATCTACAAGCACCTGCCGATCAAGGAGTTCGTGGTCGGCCAGCGCTACCAGTTCATCGAGAACCGGCCGGCGCCGATCGCCGCAGGCGAGGCCATCGGTCACGTCGAGGCGATCGATCCGCTCACCGGTAAGCCGCGCTGGCGCGTGCCGCTGCAGGACCATCCGCACTGGTCGGCGATGCTCGCGACCGGCGGCGGCCTCCTGTTCACCGGCAAGGAGACGGGCGAGTTCATCGCCATCGACGCCGACAGCGGCAAGACGCTGTGGCAGTTCCAGACCGGCTCCGGCATCAACGCCATGCCGGTCACCTACACGCTGAACGGCCGCCAGTACGTCACCGTGCTGTCGGGCATCGGCGGCCTGTGGTGGAACGCCGCGCGCGAGCAGCTCAAGAACGTGCCGCAGGGCGGGTCGGTGTGGACCTTCGCCCTGATGCCCGAATGATTTGGGCCGCGGCCATCGCGGCGCTCGTGTGGTGTGCGTCTGCGCCGGCCCTGGCGCAGACGCCGCCGTCCACGGCCGAGCAGGTGGAGGCCGGCGCCGGGATCTACGAGCGCAACTGCTCGCCGTGCCACGGGCCGCACATGCTGGATCCGCAGAGCGCGTTCAACCTGCGCAATTTTCCCGCCGACCAGCACGACCGTTTCGTCGCCTCGGTGACGCGCGGCAAGAACCAGATGCCGCCCTGGGGCGACATGCTGAAAGCCGACGACATCGAGGCGCTGTGGGCCTATGTCATTGGCGGCGAGCGCTGAGGCGCGAGGCTCCCGTAGCCCGCATGAAGCGAAGCGGAATGCGGGAGCGGCCGACCCGGATTTCGCTTCGCTCCATCCGGGCTACGAGTCAGCGGTCTCGTCCAGCACCTGCGCGATCAGCGGATTGATCAGGTCCGGGCGCGCCACCGGCGCCATGTGGCCGCCGGTGGCGACCTCGTGTAGCCGCCAGTGCGGATTGGCGACGCTCAGCAGCGTGGCAATGGCGTGGGTTGGCGGTCGCGTGTCGGCGGCGCGCATGAGATGGGTCGGCGCCGCGATGGCGCTCCACTCGTGCAGCGCGCGCCACGGCTCGAGCACGGCGTCGAACTCGTGCAGGACGTTGGGCAGCAGCTTGGTCACGCCGTGGCGCCGTTCGTCGGTCATGTCGTCCCAGGCTCCGGGCCCGGACCAGTAGTCGACGAACAGTTTTCCGGCGCTGGCCCAGTCGCCCGCTGCGGTGCGCGCCGAATAGCTCGACGCGACGCCGCGAATCTCGGTTGCCGCCGCCGTGAACCCGTGTGGCGCCAGCAGGTGGAACAGGATCGGCTCGTAGGCGATCAGCTTGGCCACGCGCGCGCCCAGCCGCAGCGCCGCCTCGAAGGCGACCGCCGCCCCCAGCGAATGGCCCACCAGGGCGATCGGCTGGGGCAGGGGCTCGGCCACCGCCTCCACCAGCTCGGCCGCGTCGCCCAGCGTCAGCGGGCGGTCGCCCGGCCACGGCGCAGTCGCCCCGTAGCCGAACAGGTTGATGGCGATCAGCCGGTAGCGCGGCGCGAGCTCGTCGGCGAGGCGCCGCCATTGCCGGTTGCCGCTGGCCGACGAATGCACCAGCACCACCGCCGGGCCAGCGCCGGTCTCTCCATATTCGACCTCGAAGCGTCCGGCGAGCGCGATAGGCATGGCTTCAACTGGGCTGGTGAACGGGCTACCATGGCTTTGGTCGCGCGGCGCCGGCAAACGTTCATCGCTGCGCGGTCCTCCTGCCCGGCATCCACCAGATCACAGAGCGAGACTCGATGCAGACCATCACGGCGAACGGCGCCCGCATTCCCGCCATCGGCCTTGGCGTCATGACCTTGAAGGAGGAGACCTGCGTGAAGGCGGTCGATGCCGCGTTGCGCATGGGCTACCGCCATATCGACACGGCGCAGATGTACGGCAACGAGCGCGAGGTGGGCGAGGGCTTGCGCGCCTCCGGCGTGCCGCGCGATCAAATCTTTGTCACCACCAAAGTGTGGCACGACCGGCTGCGCGCCGGCGACTTCGAGCGCTCGGTCGACGAAAGTCTCGAGCGGCTGAAACTGTCCAGCGTCGACCTCCTGCTGATCCACTGGCCCAACAAGGACGTGCCGCTGAAGGAGACGCTCGACGCCCTGGCTCGCACCAAGCGCGCCGGCAAGACGCGCCATGTCGGCGTCGCCAACTTCACGGTGGCGCTGATCGACGAGGCCGCCAGGCTGACGAGCGAGCCCTTGGTCACCAACCAGATCGAGGTGCACCCGTTCATTGACCGCTCGAAGGTGATCGCCGCCAGCCGCCGCCACGGCGTTTCGATCACGGCCTATTGCCCGGTCGCGCGCGGCGCCGCGCCCGGCGACGAGGTGCTGGCGCGCATCGGTGCGGCGCACGGCAAAACGCCGGCGCAGATCTCGCTGCGCTACCTGGTGCAGCAGGACATCATCCCGATCCCGCGCTCGGCCGACCCGAAGCACATCGCCGACAACATGGCCGTGTTCGACTTTTCCCTCACCGACGCCGAGATGGCCGAGCTGAAAAAGCTTGGCGCCGCCAACAAGCGCATCGTCAGCCCGCCGCACGCGCCGCAATGGGATGGCTGACGTGACGCCGGCGGTAGACGCCAACGGCGCAAGGATCCCGCTGCTCGGGCTCGGCACCTGGGAGCTCAGGGGGCGCACCTGCGCGCGCATCGTCGAGCAGGCGCTGCGCCTCGGCTACCGTCACATCGACACCGCCGAACTGTACGACAACGAGCGCGAGGTCGGCGACGGCCTGCGCGCGTCGGGCGTCGCGCGCGACGAGGTGTTCGTCACCACGAAAATCTGGCCGTCGCATTTCGCCCCGCCCAGCCTCGAGCGGGCGGCAAAGGAGTCCCTGGTGCGGCTGCGCCTGTCCGAGGTCGATCTTTTGCTGCTGCACTGGCCCAATCCGCAGGTTCCCCTGGCCGAGACGCTGGGCGCCCTGTGCAAGGTCAAGCGCGCCGGGCTTGCGCGCCATATCGGCATTTCCAATTTCACCGTGGCGCTGGTCGAGGAAGCGACGAAGCTGTCGGCCGAGCCGCTGGTGTGCAATCAGATCGAATGCCATCCGTTCCTCGACCAGACCAAGGTGGTCGCGGCCTGCCGCCGGCACGGGCTGGCCGTCGTCGCCTACACGCCGCTCGCGCGCGGACGCGCGGTGCGCGATCGCGTGCTCGTCGAGATCGGCCGGCACCATGGCAAGTCGGCCGTGCAGGTGTGCCTGCGCTGGCTGGCGCAGCAGGACATCGTGGTGATCCCGCGCACCGAGAAGATCGAGCGGCTGGAGAGCAACGCGGCGATCTTCGATTTCGCCCTGAGTGACGACGAGATGGCGCGCATCGGCGCGCTGGCGCACCGGGGCGGACGGGTGGTGAACTACGCCTATTCCGGCGCGCCCGAGTGGGATTGAGTGCGGATGCGCGTGACCCTCCGGCTGTCGTCCCGGCCGAGCGCGAAGCGCGAGAGCCGGGACCCATGTATCCCTGCATGAGCAGCAAGAACGCCGAGTCTCATCCGCAGTGCTGGGATACTTGGGTCCCGGATTGGCTCGCTTGGCGCTGCGCGCCGCGAGCCGTCCGGGATGACAACCCGTCGCGTTGAGAATGAGTGCCACATGCTCGAAGGATTTCTGCGATGACATCGAACGTTCTGGCCGCGCTCGCCGAGGTCACCACCGCCACCATCACCACCATCCTGCTCAAGAAGGGCATCCGCAACGCCTATATGCGGGGCCCGAAGCCGCTGACTTCCGGCTATCGCCGCCTGGTCGGGGCGGCGTTCACGCTGCGCTTCGTGCCGGCGCGCGAGGATCTTGCCACGCCGGAAAGCTGGGCCTCGCCGCGCTCCACCCGCGCCGCCATCGAGGACATGCCAGCGGGATGCATCTGCGTCGCCGATGCGCGCGGCGTCACCGAGGCCGGCATTTTTGGCGACATTCTGGTGGCGCGCATGGAGCAGCGTGGCGTCGGCGCGCTGGTCACCGACGGGTCGTTGCGCGACGCCGCGGGCGTGCTCTCCTGCCGGCTGCCGGTGTGGTGCGCCGGCGTGGCGGCGCCGTCGTCGGTGGCCGGCCACACCTTCATCGGCTGGCAGGAGCCGATCGGCTGCGGCGGCGTGGCGGTGTTTCCCGGCGACATCGTGGTGGCGGACGGCGACGGCGCCGTGGTGATCCCGCAGGCGCTGGTCGAGGAGGTGGCGAAGCTCGGGCCGGAGCAGGAGCGCTTCGAGAACTGGGCGCTGGCCGAGGTGCAGAAGGGCGCGGCGCTGCCCGGCCTCTATCCGCCCAACGAGGCGACGCGGGCGCGCTACGAGGCGGAGCGGAAGCGATAGCGCAAGACAATTGGCAATCCGCCTGCAACTCCACCATCTGATTGCGGAAGGCTCGACTTGTGGCTTAGTGTGATGACCCATGGCGATGGATGACTCCATGCGCTCTTGTGCGGTCGTCCTCTCTGTTTCGCTGATACTCGCCGGAATGGCAGCGCCGGCTGCCGCCGCCAGGTCGCAGTCGCCGAACCAACTGACCGGAAAGCTCGTCCGCGTGGAGAGCGATCTGCTTGCAGCCTGTCGCTGGGCGCAGGCGAAGTCGGATGACGCGCTGCGATCGCGCGCCGAAGCCTTGTGGCGGCAACGGAACCGGATTGTTGGCCAGTTGACGCGCGAACGCGCAGAACGCATCAGCCGGCTGACGCCGGCCTGCCGGATGCGGCTCGCGCGAGTGATGCGAGGGACGTCGACGGCTGCCGCGCCGGTGTCGGCACCGCAAGCGCATTGGCGCTTCGGCTCGCGCGGGGGCTCGGTGTGGCATGCGCCGTCCGTGTCCCCAGGCGTTGATCTGCGTCCCACGCCCGGGCTGGAGCCGTCACCAGCCGCGGAGCGTCCTCCTGTTATCGCAACGATCGAGGCCCCGGCTCCGCCGGAAATCTCCGATCTGTTTCCATGGCCGCCCCCGACACCCTCGACGCGGCGGTCGTTCTCACCCGATGTCCTGGTCGATGGTCCTTCGGCCGCTACTCTCGGCGATACCGCCTGGCGCCTGGAAGGATTGTTGCGGCGTGCCGAGTTCGACTCCTGGGGATATTTCCGCGCACCCGGCGGCTTTGCGCTGGTGACCCGTGTGGAGCGGCTCGATGGCGAGACCGGGAAGCAACTCGCGGGTGACCAGCGCTGGAGCGACCGCGTCGCCTATGCCAGCATCAGCCCAGGCGCAATTCTCAGCGCCATTTTCGCCACGTCGCGGCCGCGGGGATATTACCGGGTTTTCGTGTTCCTGGTCACCGACGATCCGCCGATGACACGCCCGGCTGGCGCGGCCGAGACGTTCGCGACGGCGAGCCGGTGGGCAATGTTTGGGCGATCGTCGCTTCCCAACGCGATCCGCACCCAGCCGGTGACTGCCAATCACGAGTTGATCGTGCTTGTCTACGAATTCGAGAAAGTGCAGGGGGGCGAGACAACGCACTATTCGCCGAGCCGATGGTCGCTCGATCATCACCTGGAAACCCTGGGTCTTTCATTCAAGCAGCGACCATGACGATCAGGACCGCCAAGCTGACGATCTCGCTGGTATGGATGGCGGGCGCGATCCCGCTGTTGCTCATCCTCATCGTGCGTCAGCTCGCCGGTTTCTATGAAACCGATCCGAAGGTGGCCTGGACGTGGGCCGCCCAGTACCTGTTTCCGACACTGACTTTGATCGGGGGTGCCTGGTCGGTGGCATCATCGGCGGCCGAAGACACGCCCATGTCATCCACGGTCGTCGTGTGGGGAGCGATCCTGCTCTCGGTCTTCTACATTGCCGTGCTCTATCTTATTCTCGGCGCCCAGGCCGTCAGCATCCAGCCAGCGCAGACCATATTCGAGCAGTCGGGCCTGTATCTCAGCCTCCTGAACGCGCTTGTCGTCGGCTGGCTGGGAAAGTTTTTTGTCGAAAGCAAGCGCTGAGCACCCTTTGATCTGGTGACGGCAATCCCCCGATGTTCTTCGTTCTCGCCAAAATTCTTGGCTTCTTCGCGCTGCCCTCCAACATCGCCATCACGCTCGGCCTCCTCGGCGTGGTGCTGATGGCGACGCGTTTCGCGCGCTTCGGGCGAATGCTGGCCGCCGTGAGCCTCGTCCTGCTCGCTGTCTTCGGCCTGACGCCGTTCGGCAATGCCCTGATCCTGCCGCTCGAGCAGCGCTTCCCGCCGTGGCAGGAGGGCGGGCGCCCGCCCGACGGGATCGTCGTGCTCGGCGGTGCGCTCGACTCGGTGGTATCGGGCGCGCGCCACGACATCGCGCTCAACGAGGCGGCCGAGCGCATGACCGAGATCGCCGGGCTGGCGAAAACATATCCGGCGGCGCGCATCGTGTTCTCGGGCGGCGCCGGCCAGCTCGTGTTTCAGGGCGCCAACGAATCCGACCTGGCGCTGCGCCTGTTCGAAAGTTTTGGCATCGCGCGCAGCCGCGTGGCGGTGGACGATCGCTCGCGCGACACGGTGGAGAACGCGCGCTTCAGCAAGACCATCGCGGACCCCAAGCCGGGCGAGCGCTGGCTGCTCGTCACTTCGGCCTACCACATGCCGCGCTCGATCGGGGCGTTTCGCGGCGCCGGCTTTGCGGTCGAGGCCTATCCGGTGGACTGGCGCACGCGCGGCGCGAGCGACCTGGTGCGGCCGTTCACCAATGTCGGCGACGGCCTGCGCCGCACCGACACGGCGGCACGCGAATGGGTCGGCCTCATCATCTACTGGGCCGCCGGCTACATGCCGGAGCTGTTTCCCGGTCCGCTCCAGGCCGGCTGCGACAAGGCCGCGACGGACAATTGCCGCCGTTAAGACTCTTGCCGAACGCGCCGGGGCGGCGATGATATGGTTGACGGAACGGGGAGGGCGGCGATGAACGCGGTCTGGCGTGTTGTTGCTGTCTGCGCGGCGTTGCTGGCGGCCGCCGATGCGCCGGCACAGACGGCCTGGCCGGATCGGCCGGTGCGCCTCCTGGTCGGCTTCACGCCGGGCAGCGCCACCGACATCACGGCGCGCATCTTCGCGCAGCGGCTGAGCGAAAGCTGGAACGTCCCGGTCACGGTCGAGAACGTGCCCGGCGCCGGCGGCACGGTGGCGGCGGACCGCGCCGCCAAGGCAGCGCCCGACGGCTACACGCTGGCCTATGCGGCCAACGGCGCCATGACCATCGCGCCGAGCCTGCAAGGAAGGCCCTCCTACGACGCGGTCAACGATTTCGCCCCGATCTCGCAACTCCTCGCCATGCCGAGCGTGGTCGCCGTCAACAACGACGTGCCGGCGAAGACCTTTCAGGAGCTGATCGCGCTGGCCAAGGCGCAGCCGGGCAAGCTGTCCTACGCCACGCCGGGCAGCGGCACCCCGCAGCATGTCGCCGGCGAGCTCCTGAAGATGATGGCCGGGGTCGACATCGTGCACGTGCCGTACCGCGGCGCCGTGTTCACCGACGTGATCGGCGGGCGCGTCACCATCGCGTGGCAGAATGCCGGGTCGGTGCTCGCCGTGGTGCGCGAGGGCAAGCTGCGCGGCCTCGCCGTGACCTCGCTGCAGCGCTCGCCGAGCGTGCCTGAACTGCCGACGGTGGCGGAATCCGGGTTCCCCGGCTTCGAGGCGACGTCGTGGTTCTCGCTCCTGGCGCCGGCCGGCACGCCCGCGCCCGTCATCCGCAAGGTGCATGACGAGACGGTAAAAATTCTCGCCGATCCCGCCACGCGCGAAAAGTTCGCGCAGCTCGGCCTCGACCCCGTCGGCAGCTCGCCCGACGCGCTCGGCGCCGTCATCAAAGCGGACATCGCCAAGTGGGCAGCGGTGATCAAGGAGGCCGGCATCAAGGGCGGCGACTAGATCCTACTCTGCCGTCACCGCGCGGCGCGCGTCGGACGCGAACTGGCGCCGCCACATCACGGCCAGCGCCGCCGCCGTGGTGACCATGAACACCCACGGGCTGATGAACCAGCCGAGGTAGGCCAGCGCGAAGAAGAACGCGCGCTGGCCACGGTTGAAGTGGCGGCCGGCGCTGGTGAACAGGCGCGCGGTGCGCCCTGCATGGGCCTGCGCCTCGGGCGTGTCCTTCGCGGCGGCCAGCGGGGTCGCGCCGAACATGATCGCCACGTAATTGAACAGCCGGTACGACCAGGCGAACTTGAAGAACGCATAGATGAAGATCACGGCGAGCCCGACGACCTTGACGTCCCATTGCGTGCGCGTGGTCTGGATGCCGAAGGGTACCGCCGCCAGCATGGTCAAGACCTCGTCGGTGGAGCGCAGGAGCGTGAGCGCGCCGCCGATGGCAATCAGCGACGTCGAGGCAAAGAACGCGGTGCCGTTCTGCAGCGCCGCCATGATCTGCATGTCGACCATGCGCATTTCGCGCTCGAGCATGCGGCGCATCCACACATCGCGGTAGAGATCCATCTGCCAGTTCAGGCCGCCATGGCCGTGGCGGCTCCACTCCATCGTGACCGCGTAGATGGTCCACGCCGCGACGAACCAGGCCAGCGCCACGAGATCGAGGGTGGTGAAAGGATCCATCGGCCATCCACGCCGCTGATCATGGCCATCACGACAATTTGCTTGCCGCTGCGCCTTGATGCCCTGATTCTGGCCCCGATCGGAACCGGAGGGAAGGTCATGGCGCTCACGCTGGTGCTCGGCAACAAGAACTATTCGTCGTGGTCGTTCCGCCCCTGGATCGCCCTGAAGACGGCCGGCATCGCGTTTTCGGAGCAGGTGATCTCGCTCGACGATCCGCAGTTCAAGCCGACGCTGCTGCGGTTCTCGCCGGCCGGGAAGGTGCCGGTCCTGATCGACGGCGACATCCGGGTCTGGGAATCGCTGGCGATCCTCGACCATGTGGCGGAAAAGTTTCCCGCCGCCGGGTTGTGGCCAGCCGGGGCGGCGGCGCGCGCCCATGCGCGCGCCATCGCGGCCGAGATGCACGCGGGCTTTACGCCGCTGCGCCAGCATTGCCCGATGAATTTCTGGCGCCCCGTCAAGCCGCGCGATCTCCCCGCCGAGGTCGCCGCCAACGTGGCGCGCATCGACGCCATGTGGAGCGAGTGCCTGGCGCGGTTCGGCGGGCCGTTCCTGTTCGGGTCAAAATTCGGCGCCGCCGATGCCATGTATGCGCCGGTGGTCTCGCGCTTTCACACCTACGCGATCGCGGTGGGAAAGCGCTCGCGCGCCTACATGGACGCCGTCATGGGCCTCCCGGCCTGGGCCGAGTGGAAGAAGGCAGCGCTGGTCGAGCCCTGGGTGCTGGCCAAGGACGAGCCGGACTGGCCGACCGTTTTGCGAGTGGCAAATAGCGAATAGCGATAGCGAATAGCGACTGGGAAATACGGGAGGAAAAGACAGGAAAGCCGACGGGGAGGCTCGCTTCCCCATTCGCCGATAGCTATTCGCCAAAAACGAGGCCCCGGCCGATGAAAAACCGACCGGGGCCGATACCGAACGGCCTTGGGGGGACGTGGGGGCTTGGGGAGGCCGCCCGGCGTACCCTGAAAAGTAGGCATTCGGCGTGCTGTGCGGCAGTGCCACTCTTTGTCGCGGGGCCTTAACCTTTGTCCCGCCCCGTCTTCAATCTTTGTCCCGCCCGTGTTCACCATGCCGGCATCGTGAAGGCGCGAAAACACCTGCGGGACTTGCACCGTTTCGTCATGATTGCCAAAGAGAGGGAATCTGTCCCGGCGCGCTCGCCGTGTGCTAGGGACGGTTCAAGGGGGAGGCAATAACATTCCGTCAGTGGGAGAAATTGCTATGCGCCGTCTGGTTTTCCTTGTCTGTGCAGTCCTGGCGCTGGGCGCTGCGCCGGCGAGCGCCGAGGACACACCGCGCGACATCAAGGGGCTCTATCTTCTGACCGATTATCCGGCGGTCACGGTTCGCCCCGGTACCACGTCCACCATCTCGCTCCGCCTGCAAAACTATAACCTGCCGCCCGAGCGGCTCGACATGACGGTGTCCGGCGTGCCGTCGGGCTGGACCGCGACGCTGCTCGGCGGCGGTCAGCCGGTCGCCGCCGCCATGCCCGCGACAAATGGTAGCGCCAGCTTGCAGCTGCGCCTCGACGTGCCCGCCAACGCCCCCATGGGCACCCAGACGCTGACCGTCGAGGCCAAGGGGCAGGGCACCAGCGCCAGCCTGCCGGTCGCCGTGACGCTGGCCAAGGATCTGCCGGCCAAGCTCACGCTGCAGCCGCAGCTGCCGGAGCTGCGCGGCACCGCGAAGTCGAGCTTCGAGTTCCAGATCGCCATCAAGAACGACAGCGGGAAGCGGCTGACCGTGGCGCTGGCGGCCGACGCGCCGCGCAATTTCGAGACGTCGTTCACCGAGAACTACGGCAGCCAGGAGCTCAACGCGGTTCCGATCGACGCCGGCCAGTCCAAGGACGTGAAGCTGAAGGTGCGTCCGCCCAACACCATCGGCGCCGGTCGCTTTCCGGTGACCATGCGCGCGGCCGCCGAGGACGTCACGGCGAAGACCGATGTGGTGCTCGAGATCACCGGCCAGCCGAAGCTCGACATCACCGGCCGCGATGGCCTCGTGTCCGCCCGCGCGACAGCGGGCGTCGAAACCACGATCCCGATCCTTATCACCAATTCCGGCACCGCGCCCGCCGACCAGATCGAGCTGTCGGGCTCGGGGCCGAACGGCTGGAAGATCACGTTCGAGCCGAAGACGATCGACCGCATCGCGGCCGGCCAGAACCAGGAGGTCCAGGCGCTGGTCACGCCGGCCGCCAAGGCGATCGCCGGCGACTATGTGACCACCGTGCGGGCGACCTCGCGCGGCGAGTCCGCCTCGTCGAACTTCCGCATCACGGTGACCACATCGACCATGTGGGGCATCGCCGGCGCGGGCATCATCGGTGTCGCCCTCCTGGTCATGGTGGGCGCGGTCGCACGGTTTGGCCGGCGATGACCGTCATCGACGCGCAGGGCCTCACCAAGCGGTATGGCCGTGCGACCGTCGTCGATGGCGTAACGTTCGCCATCGCGCCGGGAGAAATCTTTGGGCTGCTCGGCCCCAACGGGGCCGGCAAGACCACCACCATCCTGATGCTGCTCGGCCTGACCGAGATTTCGTCCGGCCAGGCGCGCGTGGTCGGGCACGATCCGGTGCGCCAGCCGCTGCAGGTCAAGCGCCGTGTCGGCTACCTGCCGGACGCGGTCGGTTTCTATGACCATCTCAGCGCCGCCGACAACCTGCGCTACACGGCGCGGTTGATCGGCCTCGGACCGGCCGAGCGCGAGCAGCGCATCGCGGCGGCGCTGGCGCGCGTCCAGCTCGACGACGTGGCCGACAAGCGCGTCGCCACGTTCTCGCGGGGCATGCGCCAGCGGCTCGGGCTCGCCGAGATCCTGATGAAGGACGTCGCGATCGCCATCCTGGACGAGCCCACCTCCGGCCTCGATCCGCAGGCGACCGCCGAGCTGCTGGCCATGATCCGCGGCCTCAAGCATGACGGCGTGGCGGTGCTGATCTCGTCGCACCTGCTCAATCGCGTGCAGAGCGTGTGCGACCGCGTCGCCCTGTTCCAGGCCGGAAAGATCGTGCTGCTCGGCACCGTCGAGGAGCTCGGCCGCCAGGTGCTGGGCGGCGGCTTTGCGGTTGATGTCGAGGCCCAGGGCGCGGACCTGGCCGCGCGGCTGCGCCAGGTGCCGGGGGTGCGGTCGGTCGAGACCACCGGTCCCGACCGGTTCCGCCTGCTGGCCGAGCGCGATGTGCGCCCGGAGGCGGCGGCCGCCGTGGTGTCGGGTGGCGGACGGCTGACCCATCTCGCGGTCGAGGCGCCGGACCTCGAAGTGATCTACGGGCGTTACTTCGAAGCACAGGGGGTGCGTCATGCGGCGTGAAGGTTCTCCGTGGCGCGGCCTCGGCGTGGTGTTCCTGAAGGAGCTCTCGGACCACCTGACCAGCGCACGCATGCGCGTGCTGGAGTGGCTTGTGGTGCTCACGGCGCTCGCTGCGCTCTACGGCGCCATCCAGCAGCTCAGGGAAAGCACGGCGGAGGATCCGTTCCTGTTCCTGCGCCTGTTCACCACCACGCGCGAGCAGTACCCGTTGCCGTCGTTCGTGTCGTTCCTCGCCTTCCTGGTGCCGCTTATGGCGATCGGGCTCGGCTTCGACTCGGTCAACGGCGAGCACAATCGCCGCACGCTGAGCCGCATCCTGGCGCAGCCGATCTATCGCGACGCTCTGCTGTTCGGAAAGTTTCTCGGCGGGCTGGCGACGCTGTCGATCAGCCTGATTGCGCTGTGGCTGCTGGTGATCGGCCTTGGCATGTTCCTGCTCGGCCAGCCGCCTGGCGGAGAGGAGATGGCGCGCGCCTTCATTTTCCTCCTGGTCACGATCGCCTATGGCGGCGTGTGGCTGGCGCTCGCCATGCTGTTCTCGATCATCTTCCGCTCGGCCGCCACCGCCGCGCTGGTGACGCTCGGCCTGTGGCTGTTCCTCACTGTCATCTGGTCGGCCCTGGCGCCGGCCATTGCCGCCGTCATCGTGCCGCCTGATCCGCGCTACACGGCGCTCGGACTGCCCACGCCGGAAACCACCGAACTGCAGACCATGCTGGCGCGGCTGTCGCCCAGCACGCTGTTCGCCGAGGTGGTGCTGGCGCTGCTCGATCCGACGACGCGGGCGCTCGGGCCGATCTACCTGAGCCAGCTCCAGGGTGCCGTGGTCGGGGCGCCGCTGCCCATGGCCGAAAGCCTTATGATGGCCTGGCCGCAGATCGTCGGCCTGGTCGCTGGCACCATCGTGCTGTTCGTCATCGGCTATGTGGTATTCCAGCGCCAGGAGGTGAGGGCGTAGCCACGCCCTCACGCCTTTCCCGGCTCGTCCGAGCGCACGCGGCGATTGCACGCACGCGCGCGACCACCTTCTCGCCAACCGTCGGCGCCATCATAGGCAGCGGCGTCCCGGCCGGGCCCCGCCGCCGATTTCCCCGTGCGGCCTGTGGGTTATGCGGCGGGGACGTGAGACCAAATCGGCATTCTGGCGTTAAGGCGTTAGGGAAGCTTAAGCCCGTGGATTCATAGAATGAACCTGGAGGAGTGCCTTGATCACCATAATTCTCGTTATGCATCAATGACTTCTAAGATGATCCTGCGGCGTGGCCGAAATGCCTGGCGGGTCGAGCGCGCGGACCGGATGGCGGTCCTGGTGGATGGCGGCGCGTTTTTCCGCGCCGTGCGCGAGGCCCTGCTCAAGGCCCGCCGCAGCGTGTTCGTCGTCGGCTGGGATCTCCACAGCCAGACCCGGCTGGTGGGCGAAACCGACCGCGCCGATGACGGCTATCCAGAGATCCTGGCGGACTTTCTCTCGGCCCTGGTGCGCGAGCGGCCCAAGCTCACGGTGCGCCTGCTGCTGTGGGACTACTCCGTCCTCTATGCCAACGAGCGCGAACTGTTCCCGCGCATCTCGCTCGGCTGGAAGACGCCCGACCGCGTGCGCTTCGCCCTCGACGACGCGGTGCCGTTTGGCGCCTCGCAGCATCAGAAGCTCGTCATCGTCGACGACCGCGTGGCGTTCTCCGGCGGCCTCGATGTGACCATCCGGCGGTGGGACACGTCCGCCCACGAGGTCGACAGCCCGCACCGGATCGATCCCAACGGAAACCCGTATCGCCCGTTCCACGACGTGCAGGCGGTGGTGGACGGCGCCGCTGCCCGCGCGCTCGGCGGCATCGCGCGCGCCCGCTGGATGTGCGCGACCGGCGAGCGGATCCAGGCGGTCACGTCCGGCGCGGCGTGGCCCGACAGCGTCACGCCGGACTTTTGCGACGTTGACGTCGCGGTGGCGCGCACCCAGCCGCACTTCGACGGCCAGGACGAGGTGCGCGAGGTCGAGCAGCTGTTTCTCGACTCCATCGATGCGGCTGAGCACACGATCTACATCGAGAACCAGTTTCTCACCTGCCACAAGGTGGCGGAGCGCCTGGCGTGGCGCATGCGCGAGCGGCCCGGGCTCGAGGTCCTCATCGTGGTTCCGCAGAACCACGCCTCCTGGCTCGAGGCGCGCACCATGCGCAACGGGCGCATCCGCTTCATGCAGATCCTCGCCGAGGCCGGCGTCGGCGACCGCGTGCGCCTCGTCTATCCGCAGGTGACGGCCGGCCGGCATGCCACCGACACGATGGTCCATTCCAAGGTCATGGTGGTGGACGATCGCCTCCTGCGCATCGGCTCGGCCAACCTGAACAATCGCTCGATGGGCACCGACACGGAATGCGACCTCGCCGTCGAGGCGGTGAGCATGGCCGAACGCCGCACGATCCTGGATGTGCGCAATCGCCTGATCGCCGATCACTGCGGCGCGGCGCCCGCCGACGTCGCCGCCTGCCTGGAGCGCACCGGCTCGCTGGTGGCGATCCCCGACGCGCTCGCGCGCAATGGCCACAGCCTGCGGCCGGTGGCGGACGGCGAGCCGCAGCCCGGTGAGCTCGCCGTCTACCTCGAAAGCGTGGCCGATCCTGAGCAGCCGATCGGCGCCGACGCGTTCTTCGAGGCCGTGTTCGGCAACGGCCATCGCCGGCGTGGGCCGGTGCTCAAGCTGGCGGCGGCCGCCGTGCTGGTCGTCTCGCTGGCGCTCGCCTGGCACTCCACGCCGCTGTCGCAGGTTGCCGAGATCGACACCGTGCGCGGATCGCTCGCCGCGTTCGCGCGCAGTCCGTGGACTCCCGTCCTGGTGGTCGCGACCTTCGTGGCGGCTGGCTTCGTGGCGTTTCCGGTCACCGTGCTGATCGCCGCCACCGCGGCGGCGTTCGGGCCGTGGCCCGGGCTGCCCTACGCCACCGCCGGTGTGATGGCGAGCGCGATTCTGACCTACGCGGTCGGCGCCAGGCTCGGGAAGGAGGCGCTGCGCAACGTGCTGGGGCCCCGGCTCAACCGCATCCGGCGAAAAATCGCGCGCCAGGGCGTGCTGGCGGTGGCCACCATCCGGCTGGTGCCGCTGGCACCGTTCACCGTGGTCAACCTGGTGGCGGGAGCGAGCGCCATCCGGCCGGTCGACTTCGTCGCCGGCACCGCGCTCGGCATGTTGCCGGGCCTGGTCGTTCTGTCCATCCTGGGCCATCAGATCGTCCGCATCCTCACCCATCCTAATCCGGCCGACCTCGCTTTGCTGGTGGGGGCCGTGGCGGCGTGGATTCTGGTCTCGGTGGGGCTGCAGATGCTCGTCTCGAAGCGCTGGAGCGAACGGCCTTGAGGGAGAAAAGTCCCTCCACCGTGCGCGTGATGACCTGGAACATTCACGGCGCGGTCGGGCGCAATCCAAAATTCGATCTGACCGGCGTGGTCGAGCTGATCCAGCGCTGGGACGCCGACATCGTCGCGCTGCAGGAGGTCGATTCGCGCCGCAAGGCCAGCGGCGACAATCCCTTCGAGCTCTTGCAGGACACGCTCGGCCGCCACGGCATCGGAGCGAAATCGATCACCACGGCCGACGGCGACTACGGCCAGATGCTGGTCAGCCGCTGGCCGATCACGGCGTCGGAAATCCACGACATCTCGTTTCCCGAGCGCGAGCCGCGGCGCGCCGTCAAGGTCGAGGTCGAAACCCCGCTGGCGCCCGTGCGCATCATCGCCACCCATCTCGGCTTGAGCATCCGCGAACGGCGCAACCAGGCGCGGACGCTGCTTGGCATTGCCGGCGAGGGCACCATGACCACGCTGATCATCGGCGACTTCAACGACTGGTTCTGGCCCGGCTCGGTGCGCGCGGCGCTGTCGCGCGAGCTGCCCGGCTACACGCGCTACCGCACCTTTCCGTCTCGCCTGCCGCTGCTGCGGCTCGACCGCGTCTATTGCCGGCCGGCGGAAGCGCTGATCCGCAGCTACATCGACGGCCGGGCGCGCTCCTGCTCGGACCACCTGCCGATCATCGCCGACGTGGCGCCCTGCGCCGTGGCCCGCGCGGTGCCGCATGATCTCGGGAAGGCCTCGCGCGTGGGCGCCGAGGTGCTATAATGGACACCGCCATCACAGGGATCCGGCAATGACCCAAGCTCTCGTCGTCGTGGCGCTGACATTCCTTTCGGTTGAGCTCGCGCGCCGCCTGGCTGCGCACAAGGGCAGGGCGCGCGTCGCGTGGATGTGGTCGGCGGCGCTGCTCGGGCCGCTGCCCTTGCTGGTGCTCGCCGTCCTGCCCCGGCGGGCGCGCCTCAGCAATTGACTCGTCATGCGCGGGCTTGACGATCAAGCCCAGCAAATCACCATGCGGCCACGCCAAGGCAAATGCGCTGGCTGGCTACTGCCGTCAGATCGCGCCGAGCTTCTGCGCCAGCTCGGTGATGAACGGCTCCTGGTAGGGGAGGATTTTGTGGCGCGCGGTGGCGATATCGAAGTAGCTGACCTGATCGACTTCGGGAAAACGCTTGCGCTTTCCTGAGTGCGGCGGCCATTCGATCTCGAAAAAATTGCTCCGGCAGTCGCTGAGGTCGAAGTCCGCCGCAATGGCGAAGGCGTGCACGGTCTTGCCGCTCTTCTGCTTGACCGGCGTGAGCGCGACGAACTCGCCCTCGGCGATGAGGCCGGTCTCCTCGGTGAACTCGCGCCGCGCGCAGGCGAGCAGGTCGCCGGACTCGACCAGTCCCTTGGGGATCGACCACGCGCCGATGTCCTTCCGCGCCCAGAACGGGCCGCCCGGATGCGCC
>DATFWC010000506.1:0-3492 GCA_035259885.1 Xanthobacteraceae bacterium | reverse complement strand
CGGCAACCGCGAGCTCGACGGGCGCGTGGCGATCGTCACCGGCGCCGGCCGCAACATCGGCCGCGCCATCGCGCTGGAACTGGCGGCGGGCGGCGCCGCCGTCGTCGTCAACGTCCGCGCCAACCAGGACGAGGCCCGCGCCGTGGTCGGCGAGATCGAGGGGAGCGGCGGCGCCGCGCTCGCTTTTGCCGGCGACGTCGCCGACGCGGCCGCGATGGAAAAGATGGTCGCCGCCGCCGTCGCGCGGTTCTCGCGCGTCGATTACCTGGTCAACAACGCCGCCATGCGCGGCGAGAAGCCGCTCGCGGACATGACCTATGCGGAGTGGCGCAAAATCTTCGCCGTCATCCTTGACGGCGCGTTCCACTGTGTGAAGGCGTGCCTGCCGCACCTCAAGCAGAGCGGCGCCGGGGCCATCGTCAACATCGGCGGCCTGAGCGCGCATGCCGGCTCGAAGCACCGGGTGCACGTCGTCGCCGCCAAGGCCGGGCTGGTGGGATTGACTCGCGCGCTGGCGCATGACCTCGCCGACGACAACGTGACGGTGAACTGCGTGGCGCCTGGCCTCGTCGCCACCGCGCGCGAAAAGGGCTTTGTCGAGCCGCAGCACCACGCCATCCACCACACGCTGTCGGGCAAGCGCGGCGCGCCGGAAGACGTCGCCACCCTGGTGCGCTTCCTGTGCGGGCCGGGCGCGCGCTACATCACGGGCCAGGTGATCCACGCCAACGGCGGCGCCTTCATCGGTTGAAGCCCCGGGCATCCGCGCTCGTCATTGCCGGGCCCGGATCAGGTCCGGGCAGGCTTGACCCGGCAATCCATCTCATTGATTGATGAAATGCTTTTCGATGGATGCGCGGGTCGAGCCCGCGCAATGACGCGACATGACAAATCCATTCCGTCTCGACGACAAGGTCGCCGTCATCACCGGGTCGAGCCGCGGCATAGGCCGCGCCATCGCCGAGAGCATGGCGGGGCTCGGTGCCAAGGTGGTGATCTCCAGCCGGAAGGCGGAGGCCTGCGAAGCGGTGGCACAGGAGATCGCCGCCAAGGGTGGCACTGCCGCGGCCATCGCCTGCAACGTCGGCCGCAAGCCTGAGGTCGAGGCGCTGGTGGCGGAAACCAACCGCCGCTTCGGTCACATCGACATCGTGGTGTGCAACGCCGGCATCAACCCGGTGTTCGGCCCATTGCTGCATCTCACCGACGAGGCGTTCGACAAGGTCATCGCCACCAACGTGAAGAGCATTCTTTGGCTGTGCAATCTCACCATTCCGGCCATGGCGCAGCGGGGTGACGGCGCCGTCATCGTCGTGTCGTCGATCGCCGGCCTGCGCGGCACCGACATGCTCGGCCTGTACGGGATTTCGAAGGCTGCTGACCTCGCGCTGGTGCGCAACCTCGCCACCGAATGGGGGCCGCGCAAGGTGCGCGTCAACGCCATCGCGCCCGGCATCATCAAGACCGAGTTCGCCCGCGCCCTGTGGGAGAACGAGGAGATGATCAGGCGCCGCAACGCCCAGACGCCGCTGCGCCGCATCGGCATGCCGGAGGAGATCGGCCCGATCGCGGCATTCCTGGCCTCGCCGGCCGCCAGCTACATCACCGGCCAGGTCATCGTCGCCGACGGCGGCGTCACGATTGCCTGACGCGCAACGGCACCACCGTCCGGTCCACCACAGCGATAGCGTCGCTGCGGCTGAAGTCCAGGCCGAAGGTTTGGGCGAGCCCGGTCCGGCCCGCCGGCGTGATTTTCATGGCGCGCGTGTCGCGGTCGCGCAGCAGCCAACCCAGGTCGAGGCAGCGGCGGCAGATTTCGCTGCCGACCAGGCCGGCGAGGTGATAGCGGCGCTCGCTCCAGTCGAGACAGGGGCGGCAGAAAATGCGCTTCGTCCGCGACTTCGGCGTCAGGTCCGCGCCGAAGTCGCACAGGAACGTGGCGCCTGACGGCGTCAGCTCGCCGCCGTCCTCGCTCAGCACGACGTGGCCGTTGGCCGTGAGCGCATCGGCTATGGCGACGCCGAGTTTTCCCGCCAGGTGGTCGTAGCAGGTGCGCGCGAAGCGCAGCGCCTCGTCGCGGGCCGAGCGCGGCTGGTAGCGCGGCGGCACCTCGATGGCGGCGACCGCCTTCATGCTTTCGAGCATCGCGGCGACCAGCGGCGAGGCGATGCGATAGTAGCGAAAGCGGCGCTGCCGGGTGACGGCGATGAGCCGCGCCTCGAGCAGTTTTGCGAGATGCTCGCTGGCGGTCGAGCGCGAGACGCGCGCAAGGTACGCAAGCTCGCTGCTGGTCAGTGCCTGGCCGCCCATGAGCGCGGCCAGCATCGTGGCGCGCGCCGTGTCGCCGACGAGCGCCGCGACCTCGACCAGATTGGCGGCGGCAACCATGATCAAGCCTAGCGTTCTCCCGCCGCACCCCGCAAGCAACGACGGTTCGGCACGCGCCGAACTTGTGGCACGCGACACGCCGGCAAAGTGCTGCAAGAGTCGGCGGCATGCTTGGCGAAGCGATGGAGGACGACATGAAGCGCGTGCCGCTGCGCGTGGAGCCGTTTTCGACCTGGGTGGAACGGCGCCGCAAGGGCCCTGTCTTTCCCGTCATTGTGGCCGGCGAGACCGTGTATGTGTCCGGCCTGCCCCCGTTCGATCCGGCCAGCGGCGAGATCAAGCCACTGCCGTTCGAGCGACAGGCCGAGATCGTGCTCGACCAGATGAAACAATGCGTGGAGGCGGCCGGCTCGTCGCTCGAGCGCGTGGTCAAGTGCAATATCTACTGCACGCCTGTCGAAACGCACTTTGCCGCGTTCAACGAAATCTATGCGCGCTATTTTCCCGCCGATTCGCCGGCGCGCATTTTTCTCCACGTGCCGTCCTGGCCGGGGCCGTTCGACATCGAGATCGATTGTGTGGCGGTGGTGTGAGTCACAAAGAACTCGGCAGTCATCCCGGCCGAGCGCCGTCAGGCGCGAGAGCCGGGACCCAAGTATCCCAGTGATTCAACCGTGCGCGGACGATCTCAACACCGGGATACATGGGTCTCGGATCGGCTCGCTGGCGCGAGCCGTCCGGGATGACAGCCGAGTTTGTTACCCCCGCTTCACGCCGCTCTGCGCCGCCGCCAGCGACGACTTCACCCGCTCGGGCGAGAATGGCACGCGGCGGATGCGCACGCCGGTAGCATCGAAGATCGCGTTGGCGATCGCCGCCGCCACCGGGCGGATCGACGGCTCGCCGGCGCCCGAGGGCTCGACCTCCGGCCGATTGATCAGCACCACGTCGACGATGTCCGGCGTCTCCGTGATGTCGAGGATCGGATAGGTCACCCAGTCGACGCTGGTCACGGCACCGTTGTCGAACTGGACTTCCTCCCACAGCGTGCGGCTCACGCCCTGCACGATGTTGCCTTCAATGCATTTCACCAGTCCGTCCGGATTGATGATCTGCCCGCAGTCATGCGCCACCGTGAACTTGCGCGCCCAAATCTTTCCGGTC
>DATFWC010000505.1:0-2113 GCA_035259885.1 Xanthobacteraceae bacterium | reverse complement strand
CGTCTCGGTGCCAGGAGCGACGCTGATCTCGCGTGGGAGACCGAGCTCCTCCAACACCTCGACCGTGAAGGTCTGACCGTGCCGGTGCCAATCCCGACGTCCTCCAGCAGCGACAGGACGCCGCCGGCGGCGGACAATTGTCTCGCGCCGGTGTGACTCTGATGGCTGATTGCGTTGGTGGTGAGGTTAAGTTCGACCGCCGCACGGGCAAGCCCACCGAGGCGAACTGTCGCCTCGAATGCGCGTAACGCCGCCAAGGGGGGAAGCGTGACCATAGAGGTATTGTAGGATATTCAACACCCCCCTGAAAACCGTCTTTAGCCAGGGTGGCACCCGCGCGGCAGTCTCAGCGCAAACCGGAGCACACGATGTATTTCGACCGGCGGCTGTGGGCGATGATGGAAGGGCTACGGCTGCACGTGGCCGCTGCGGTGGGGCTTGGCCTGATTGCGATGGTTGTTGGCATCCTGCGCTTCGTTTGCCTAGGCCGCGTCCTGGCGCTGACTTTCGCGGGCGCGCCCTTGACTGAGATCGCGACCGCAGCCGCAGCAACGGCGGCCTGCGTGCTTGTGCGTGCCGGACTAGATCATGCGCGCACCGTGCTGGCACAGGACACGGCCGGGCGGGTGCAGGTAGCTCTGCGGGCGCGCTTGTTCGACCGCATAGCTGGACTTGGCCCGGCGTGGTTTGGGACGGAGCGGACGGGCGGCGTGATGCTGGCGGTGGTCGACGGCGTCGAGCAGTTGCAGACCTTCTTCGGCGCCTATCTGCCCCAGCTCATCATTGCTGCCTGCGCACCGTTGGTGATCTTCGCAGTGCTGGCATGGTGGGACGTGCCGACCGCCGCGGTGATGCTGGTCGCGGCACTCGCCACTCTCGCTTTGCCGATGCTGATCCACAATGCCGACAAGCGCGGAGCCATCGCCCGCGCCGCCGCGTTCAAGGCGTTCGGCGAAGAGTTCCTCGACGCGGTGCAGGGCTTGCCGACGCTCAAATCCTTCGGCCAGAGTGGCGCGTTCGCCGCGAAGCTGGCCGAGCGGGCGCGCACCCTGTCGAACAGCACGCTCTGGGTGCTGTCGCTCGGCATCCTGACTAGGTTCTTCACCGATCTCGGCACGGGCTTCGGTGCGGCCGCTGCCATCACCGTCGGTGCCTGGCGAGTGCGTCATGGCGAAATGAGCCTGGAGGCGCTGCTGATCATCCTGATGGCCGGTACGGAGATTTTTCGGCCGTTGCGCGATCTGCGGAACGTCTTGCATCAGGGCATGATCGGTCAATCGGCTGCCACCGCCGTTCTCGCGCTGCTGGAGGCAAAGAGCGACGCACCGGCCGGCGGCGCGCCGCACCGGCAGGATCTCACGCCGACCATAGCTTTCGAGGCTGTCGGGTTCGCCTATCCAAGCCGGCGCGGCGACGCCCATAGCGGGTTGAGCTTCGCGATTGCGGCCGGTGAGACGGTTGGTATTGTCGGCCCGAGCGGTGCCGGCAAATCCACCATCCTCCGCCTGTTGCTGCGCCAGCACGACGCCCAGGCCGGCACGATCCGCATTGGCGGACACGACATCCGTAAACTCGACCCGGATCAGGTGCGCGGGATGATCGCGATCGTCGCCCAGGACACGACACTATTCGACGGCACCATCGCCGATAATCTGCGCCTCGGTCGGCCAGATGCGTCGGAGGAGGAGGTGATCGCCGCCGCGCGCGCGGCCAACGCCCACGACTTCATTGGCGCCTTGCCGCAGGGGTATGAGACGCGCATCGGCGAGCGCGGCGCCACGCTCTCCGGCGGACAACGCCAGCGTGTCGCCATCGCTCGCGCACTGCTGCGGGATGCCCCAATCCTGATTCTCGACGAGGCACTGTCCTCCGTCGATGCAGAAAACGAGGCCATCATTCAGCAGGCACTCGACCGGCTGATGCAGGGCCGCACAACGCTGATCCTGGCGCACCGACTATCCAGCGTGATAGGGGCCGATCGCATTTTGGTGCTGGACCATGGCCGCGTCGTGGAGAGCGGCACTCATGCGGAGCTGATCGCGCGTCCCGGAGTGTATCAGCAGCTAATGGCGCCGCAACTCGGAGCCGCGGCCCGCCATGAGCCTGTCGACGT
>DATFWC010000504.1:0-8140 GCA_035259885.1 Xanthobacteraceae bacterium | reverse complement strand
GAGCGCTGGCAGCCGCGTCGGCGGTCCATCGCCCTATGAGGAATTGTCGACGGTGCGGGCTCATGCGATCACCGCTCGGCTGGCGGCCCAGGCGGACCGTTGATGATCTGATCGATCCAGACGGAAAGGCCGTAGGTGCCGACCGTTGCGACCGCTCAGCCCGATACTACCCGGCAGAGCCGTTTCCGGGCGTAAATATTTTGACAAAATCAAAGCGGCCGAGCCGTGCAGCCGACGATCCGCGCGACCTGCGGCGCGCCGCCGGCCAGAGGTCCGCACCGACGCGTGTCGAGCGCCCCAGCTGCCGGCGCGGCTGCCGGTTTTTGATGTGGATCAACTTTGCCCGGCCCCATTCGTGAAAATGGTCATCGCAACGGCGCGGGGCGGCCCGGCGCACGATTGCGAGATATTGGCGCGTGACGATATCGTGATCTGCGGCCCGAAAAGGAGGCCGGCCTGATGGTCTGGTTGTCGCGACTGATGCTGATCGTCCTGCTCGGATCCATTGCGCCAGCCGGGCTGGCGCAGACACCGCAGCCGGCGCCGGCACAGTCACCGGCAAGCGCACCGGACCAACCGCTGCTCAAGACGGAAGAGCTCGACCAGTTGCTGGCGCCGATCGCGCTCTATCCCGATCCGCTGCTGTCGCAGGTGCTGATGGCGTCGACCTATCCGCTCGAGGTGGTGCAGGCCGAACGTTGGCTGACCGCGAACAAGAATCTCAAGGGCGAAGAACTCAAGGCCGCGGTCGACAAGCAGGCGTGGGACGAGAGCATAAAGTCGCTGGTGGCGACGCCGTCCGTCCTCGAGATGATGAGCACGAAGCTCGATTGGACGCAGAAGCTGGGCGACGCAGTTCTTGCACAGCAAGGCGACGTCATGGACGCCGTTCAGCGGCTGCGAGCGCGGGCGCAGGCGAACAACAAGCTGCAGACCACCAAGGAACAGACCGTCACCGTCAGGCAGGAGCAGAACAGGCAGATCATCGCGATCGAGCCGGCGGTGCCGGATACGATCTACGTGCCCTATTACGATCCCGCCGTGGTCTATGGCGCGTGGCCGTACCCCGCCTACCCGCCGTACTACTGGCCGGCGCCGGGCTACATCGCGGCCGGGGTGCTGGCGACCGGACTTGCCTTCGGCGCCGGATATGCCGTCGGGCGCTGGGCGTCGGGAGGAAATTGGTGGGGCGGAGGCTTCAACTGGGGCAACCGCAACATCAACGTGAATCGCAACTTCAACAACATCAACGTCAGGAACTGGCAGCACAATGTCGCCCACCGGCACGGCGTGCGCTACAACAACGCCAACGTGCGGCAGCAATTCGGCCGGACCGACGCCGCCAGAGCCGCGGCGCGGCAGAACTTTCGCGGCCGGGAGGGCGGCGGACTCGGTACAGGTGATCGCCTCGGTGGAGGTGATCGCCTCGGCGGAGGTGATCGCGGCCGTCCCGGCGGAGGCGATCGCCTCGGCGTAGCGGGTGATCGCGGCCGTCCTGGCGGTGATCGCGCCGGCGCCGGCGATCGCGGCCTACGCGATCGCGGTGGTGCTGGCCGCGACGCAGGCCGCGGCGGGGGCGATCGTGCCGGCTCCAGGCCGTCCGGCCGCCCGGCCGGTGGGGGGCCGCGGCGTGACACCGCCTTTTCCGGCGCCCGCGGCGGCGGTGCCGCCCGCGCACATGCCGCTCGCGGCCGCCAGAGTTTTGGGGGCATGGGCGGCGCAGGCCGGTTCGCCGGCGGCGGCGGCGGCTTCCGGGGCGGCGGCGGTGGCTTCCGCGGCGGTGGCGGCGGCTTCAGGGGAGGCGGCGGCGGTTTTCGCGGCGGCGGCGGACGGCGGTCCGATATTGCGCTGAAGCACGACATCACGCTGCTCGGCCATCTCGACAACGGCCTCGGCTTCTATCGCTTCAGCTACAACGGCAGCGACAAGGCCTATGTCGGCGTGATGGCGCAGGACGTGCAGACCATCATGCCGGAGGCAGTCGTGCGCGGGCGCGACGGCTACCTGCGCGTCTTCTACGATCGGCTCGGCCTCAAGTTCCAAACCTACGATCAGTGGATCGCATCGGGTGCGCGGATCCCGTCCGTCACGCCGATCCGCCGCTGACGCGATCATCAGATTCAAATGCGACCGAGGATGTCATGACCACCAACATCACGCGCGGCAATTCCCGTCTCGTTCGAACCCTGCCCAGGCTGTTCGCCGCGGCCGCGGCGCTGTTCCTTCTGGCGATGGCATCGGCGGCCAGCGCCCAGCAATCGTTCAAGACCCCCGAAGAGGCCGCCGAAGCGCTCGCCAACGCGGCCAAGAGCGGCGACCGCAAAGCCCTTCTGGCCGTGCTGGGCACGAACGGCGCCGACATCGTGTCGTCCGGTGATGCGGTGGCGGATACTGCGACGCGCCAGCAGTTTCTCGCCGCCTATGACGCGAAACACCAGGTCACCACCGAGGGCGACAAGGCGACGATGATCGTCGGCAACGACGATTTTCCGTTCCCGATCCCGCTCGTGCGCAAGGACGGGGCCTGGCGGTTCGACACGGCGGCCGGTCGCGAGGAGATCCTCTATCGCCGCATCGGCCGCAATGAGCTGAACACGATCCAGGCCGCGCTCGCCTATGTTGATGCGCAGAACGAATATGCCGAGAAGGGAGTGGGCGGTCCCGGAGTCTACGCGCGGCGCATCGTCAGTCAGCCGGGAAAGAAGGACGGCCTCTATTGGCCGACGCAGCCCGGCGAGGACGAGAGCCCGCTCGGCGAACTTGCCGCCGCTGCGGCGGCGGCAGGGTATCGCGCCGGCCAGGAGCCCCAGCCCTATCACGGCTACTACTACAAGATCCTTACCCGGCAGGGCGCCAATGCGCCAGGCGGTGAACTGGATTACGTGGTCGGGGGCAAGATGATCGGCGGGTTCGCGCTCGTGGCCTATCCGGCGGAATACGGCAATTCCGGCGTAATGACGTTTCTCGTCAATCACGACGGGGTCGTCTACCAGAAGAATCTCGGCCCCGATACCGCGCGCATCGCCGCCCGCATGACGGCATTCAATCCGGATAAGACGTGGCAGCGCGTGGACGACAAGGGGCAGCCGCAAGCCGGCGCCCAAGGCAACAAGCAGTAGCAAGACGCCGGAGGCAAGAATGGACCGCATCGGGGAAATCGCGAGCTGCGTCGCAAAGGAGGCGGACATGGTGGCCTGGATGTCACGAGTGATCACGATCGTGCTGTTCTGCTCCGTCCCGCTGGCGGCGCAGGCACAGGCACAGGCGCCGGCACAGCCGGCACCGGCAGCGGCGCCGGCGACCGCGCCGCTGCTCAAGGCGGAAGAACTCGATGCGCTGCTGGCGCCGATCGCGCTCTATCCCGATCCGCTGCTGTCGCAGGTGCTGATCGCGTCGACCTATCCGCTCGAAGTGGTGCAGGCCGACCGGTGGGCGACCGAGAACAAGAATCTCAAGGGAGATGAGCTCAAGGCCGCGGTCGACAAGCAATCCTGGGACGACAGCTTGAAATCGTTGGCGGCGACGCCGTCCGTCCTCAACATGATGAGCACGAAGCTCGATTGGACGCAGAAGCTCGGCGATGCGGTGCTGGCCCAGCAGACCGATGTCATGGATGCCGTCCAGCGCCTGCGCTCGAAGGCTCAAGCGAACAACAAGCTGACATCGACCAAGGAACAAAAGGTCGTGGTCCGCCAGGAGCAGAACAAGCAGATCATCGCCATCGAGCCGGCGACGCCGGATACGATCTATGTGCCCTACTACAATCCCTCGGTCGTTTACGGCGCATGGCCGTCTCCTGCCTATCCGCCGTACTACTGGCCGGCGCCCGGCTATATCGCCGCCGGGGTGGTGGCGACCGGGCTCGCCTTCGGCGCCGGATATGCCGTCGGGCGCTGGGCCTCGGGCGGAAATTTCTGGGGCGGAGGCTTCAACTGGGGCAACAACAACATCAACGTCAATCGCAACATCAACAACGTCAATGTCAGGAACTTTGAGCACAATTCCGCGCACCGGCACGGCGTGAAATACAACAATGCCGACGTGCGCCAGAAATATGCCAGGAACGACATCCAGGCCGGCAAGGGCGCGCGGCAGGATTTCCGCGGCAAGGACGGCCGACAAGTGCTCAACCCCGGCGGTGATCGTCCTGGCGCCGGTGACCGCGACCGTCCGGGTGCAGGTGATCGCGACCGACCTGGCGCCGGTGATTGCGACCGTCCGGGTGCAGGAGACCGCGATCGTCCCGGTGCGGGCGACCGCGACCGCCCCGGCGCAGGCGATCGTGACCGCCCGGGCGGCGGGGATCGCCGGGCAAGCGCTGGCGACCGTGACGGTCCCGGCGGCGGCGACCGTGCAGGAAACCGCGACCGTCCGGGCGCGGGAGGAGATCGCGGAGCGCAGAACCGGCCGCAGGCGCGCGACGGCGGCGGCGGGGCGCGCCCGTCGGGCGGCGGCGGCCGCGACACGGCCTTTTCCGGCGCCGGTTCGGGTGCAGCCGCCCGCGCGCAGTCGGCCCGCGGCCAGCAGAGCTTCGGCGGCGGCGGGGGCGGCGGCGGTCGGGTCGCCGGGGGCGGCGGCCCTGGCGGCGGCCGCAGCTTCAGCGGCGGCGGCGGCGGTGGCGGTTTCAGCGGCGGCGGTGGCGGCGGGTTCCGCGGTGGTGGTGGCGGCGGCGGGGGCCGTGGTGGCGGTGGTGGACGGCGGTCGGATGTTGCGCTCAAGCACGACATCACGCTGCTCGGCCGGCTCGACAACGGCCTCGGCTTCTATCGCTTCAGCTACAACGGCAGCGACAAGGCCTATGTCGGCGTGATGGCGCAGGAGGTGCAAAGCGTCATGCCGGAAGCGGTCGTGCGCGGCCGCGACGGCTACCTGCGGGTCTTCTACGACCGGCTCGGCCTGACGTTCCAAACCTACGACCAGTGGATCGCATCGGGGGCGCGGATTCCGTCCGTCACGCCGATCACCCACTGACGTCGAGATCACCAGAGCCGGACGCGACCGAGGATGTCATGACCACCAACAGTTCCTTCGGCGATCCTCGTCTCGTCAGAGGCGTGCCGCGGCTGGCCGCCGCGGCCGTGGCGGTGCTGCTTCTGGCGATGGCACCGGCGGCCAATGCCCAACAATCCTTCAAGTCGGCCGAAGAGGCCGCCGATGCGCTGGTGGCTGCAGCCAGGAGCGCTGACCGCAAGGCCATGCTGACCGTGCTGGGCCGCGACGGCGCCGACATCGTATCGTCCGGCGATGCGGTCGCCGACGCGGCGACGCGGCAACAGTTTCTCGCCGCCTATGACGCCAAACGCCAGGTCGCCATGGAGGGCGACGGCAAGGCTATCCTGGTCGTCGGGCAGGATGACTTCCCGTTTCCCATTCCGCTCGTGCGCCGGGATGGCGCGTGGCAGTTCGACACCGTGGCCGGACGCGAGGAAATTCTTTTTCGCCGCATCGGCCGCAACGAGCTCAGGACCATCCAGACCTGCCTCGCCTATGTCGATGCGCAGAACGAATATGCCGAGAAGGGAGTGGCCGGCAACGGAGTCTACGCCCAGCGCATCGTCAGCCGGCCGGGACAGAAGGACGGCCTCTACTGGCCGGCGCAGTCCGGCGACGATGAGAGCCCGGTGGGCGACCTTGCCGCCGGCGCGGCGGCGGAGGGCTATCGCGCCGGCCTCAAGCGCCAGCCCTATCACGGCTACTACTACAAGATTCTCACCCGGCAAGGGTCGCGGGCGCCGGGCGGTGCAGTGAACTACTTGGCGCGCGGCAAGATGATCGGCGGCTTCGCCCTGCTGGCCTATCCGGCAGAATATGGCAATTCCGGCGTGATGACGTTCCTCGTCAACCACCAGGGGATCGTCTACCAGAAGGATCTGGGCCCGAAGACGGACCGCGCCGTGGCCCACATGCAGTCGTTCAATCCGGGCGGCGGCTGGGAAAGGGTGAGCGACGTCGAGCAAGCTCGGGATGGAGCGCGCTGAAACAGCTTCGCGGTCGTTCCTGGTGACGGCATCGCCATCGAGGCCGGCGTGACTTCATCTTCCGACGGGGACAACAAGCCGGTTTCCCCGGCATCGAGCGATGCCGCGGACGTGCTGTTGCGGTTCGGCGCCCTGATGCTGCGAGCGGGGAATACCGCAACCCGGACGCGCGAGTGGATGGAGGTGCTGGCGCGCAAGCTGGGGTTCGATGCGGTCGCCGTGAGCCTCGCGCTCGACAGCATCGCGGCCAGCGTTCGCGGCGCCGGCGCAGGCATCACAGCGATGCGCGAGATCGGGGCGCCGGGGATCAACGTCTGGCGTATTGGCGAACTGGAGCGGCTGGCACGGACGGCGGAACCCGGACTTGCACCAAGCAAGATCGCCGCCAGGCTTGATGAGATCGAGTCTGCACCGCCGCTCTACTCCCATGCGCTGCTTGCCGTTGCGATCGGGGCGGCCAGCGGCGGGTTTGCATTTCTCAACGGCACGCCTCCGCTGGAGATGACGGCAGCCGCAATCGGTGGCGGGATCGGGCAGTCGGTGCGGTCATGGCTGGCCCGCCGCCACCTCAACCAATTCGGTGTCGCTGCGCTGTGCGCCATTGCGGCCTCCGCGACCTACCTTCTGGCCGTGACGATCGGCCGCCATCTCGGCCTCGGTCCGGGACGCCATCCGGTCGGATTGATCTCGTCGGCGTTGTTTCTGGTGCCCGGCTTCCCCTTGCTCGCCGGGCTGCTCGATCTGTTGCATCACCAGACGGTTGCTGCCGTGAGCCGTCTCGCCTACGGCACGATGCTTCTGCTGGCCGTCGCCTTCGGCCTCAGCATTGTGGTCGCCGTCTCCGGTGTCGACCTGTCGCGGCAGCCTTCGCTCGAGCTCGCATATCCGCTGAAGCTGTTGCTGCGGGCGGTCGCCAGCTTCGTGGCCGGCGGCGCCTTCGCGATGTTGTTCAACAGTCCTGTACGCACCGTATGGGCAGCGGGTCTTGTGGCCGTGGTGGCCAACGACCTGCGCCTGGGGCTGCTCGATGCCGGCATGATGCTGGCGCCGGCAGCATTTTTCGGCGCGCTCGTGGTCGGTCTGGTAACCGTGATGGCGGACCGGCGCTTCGACGTGCCGCGGATTGCGATGGCGGTGCCGCCGATCGTCATCATGGTGCCCGGCCTGTACGCCTACGCGACGATCGTGTTCTTCAACCAGGGCAGAATGCTCGACGCCGTCCAGGCAGCGGCATCATGCGGCTTCGTCATCGGCGCATTGGCCATGGGCTTGGCGGCGGTGCGCTTCTTCACCCCGCGTTAGCCGCCGCCGGCTGGCGCAGGCCGCGCAATCGATGCGTGGGAGCCGGCGCCCTGCGGCCTGCCGGCCGGCCCGGCCATCACAACTGCATTTCAGGAATGTTTTCGGGCATTGCCAGCTTCGCCTCGGTCCCGGCGACGATCTGCTCGACGGTGACGCCAGGCCCCCGTTCCATGAGGGTTGCACGGCCGTCGGGAAAGGCGATCACCGCGAGCTCGCTCACCACCAGGTCGACCGGCCGGATCGAGGTCAGCGGCAGCGTGCACTTGTTGACGATCTTCGGTTTGCCCTTGGCGGTGTGCTGCATCGCCACGACCACGCGCTTGGCGCCGGTGACGAGGTCCATGGCTCCGCCCATTCCGGGCACCATCTTGCCGGGGATCATCCAGTTCGCGAGCGTGCCGTGCGCATCGACCTGCAGCGCGCCAAGCACCGTCATGTCGACGTGGCCGCCGCGGATGAGGCCGAACGACATCGCGCTGTCGAACGTGCAGGCGCCGGGCAGCGCCGTCACCGGACGCCCGCCGGCGTCGGTGAGGGTCGGGTGGGCCATTCCTTCCTCGGGAATCGGCCCGGTGCCGATCAGGCCGTTTTCCGACTGGAAGAACACCGTGATGCCGGCCGGGACGAAGTTCGCCACCATGGTCGGGATGCCGATGCCCAGGTTGACCAGCATGCCCGATCGCAGCTCGCGGGCGATGCGCTTGGCGATGACCGTTTGTGCATCCATGATGTCACCCGTTTGTGACGAGGTAATCGACCAGCGGCGCGGGCGTCGCGACGTGGTCGGGCGAGATGACGCCGACCGGAACGATGTTGTCCGCCGTCACGATGGTGGTGTCCGCGGCCATGGCCATGACCGG
>DATFWC010000503.1:0-5116 GCA_035259885.1 Xanthobacteraceae bacterium | reverse complement strand
GCGCGCGCGTGCTGACGTGGCGCAACGTGTTCACCGGGGAGACGCGAAACATCGCGGACGTGGACCTGCTGGTATGGTCGACGCCGCGCATCGCCGACGATGCGCTGGCCGAACCGCTGCGCGCCGCCGGCCTCGACGTTGAACTGGTCGGCGACTGCATGGCGCCGCGCAACCTGATCTGCGCCATCCACGAAGGCGAAGCCGCCGCGATGGAGATTTGATGCGGTGCGGCGTAGGGTGGGCAAAGGCGCGCAAGATTACGCACGCCAACAACACGATCCGAGCGATGCGCGCCGTGCCCACGCGGTCGGCATCGCGAATTCGGTACGCCGGGCCAACCGCGAGGTCGCACGCGCGGGCACGGCGCGATCGAAATGCAATACGTGTTGAAACCACGGCATTCACGCGCCTTTGCCCACCCTACCGTGCGAGGTGACAATCGCGGCGCCATGGCGATAATCACTGGAGGGCAGGGGTCGCAAGAAATGTTCGAGCGCGCGCTCAATGTGTTCTGGGTTTTGTTGGGCGCAGCGGCGGCCGCCTATGCGTGGACGCTCGGCATCGTCGGTCCCGCCGGCCCGGAGAGCGGGCTGTTTCCGCTGATCGCCGGCCTGATCATCATGGGATCCGGCATCGCGCTGATGCTCATGCCGTCGCAGCGCGCCGAAATCTTCGACTTCCCGCGTGGAGCGGCGCTTCAGCGCGTCATCGGGGTCGTTCTCGGCCTCGCCTGGCTGGCCATCGCCATGCCGTATCTCGGCTTTGCCATCGCCGGTGTCGTCACCATGCTGGTGCTGCTGCGCGCCGTCGAGCGCGTGTCGTGGACCGTGTCGCTTGGTCTCGCCGTTGCCTCGGTCGCGGCGGTGAGCTGGCTGTTCGGCGACGTGCTCGGCATGGCGCTGCCGCGCGGCCCCTGGGGCTTCTAGCGCATGGACGCGCTGGGCAGCCTTGGCGCCGGCTTCGCCGTCATCCTGACGGCGCAGAACCTCTACCTGTGCCTGCTCGGGAGCCTGATCGGGACGCTGGTCGGCGTGCTGCCCGGCGTCGGCCCGCTCGCCGCCATGGCGCTGCTCTTGCCGGTCACGTTCACGCTCACGCCGGTCGGCGGCATGGTGATGCTGGCGTCGATCTTCTACGGCGCCATGTATGGCGGCTCGACCACGTCGGTGCTGCTCAACATCCCGGGCGAGGCCGCCTCGGTGGTGACCTGCATCGACGGCCACCAGATGGCGCGCCAGGGCCGCGCTGGCGCCGCGCTCGGCATCGCGGCGATCGGCTCGTTCATCGCCGGCACGCTCGGCATCGTCCTCCTGACGTTCTTCGCGCCGGCGATCTCGGCCGCCGCCATCCGCTTCGGGCCGCCGGAAAACTTTTCGCTCATGGTGCTCGGCCTGGTGTGCACGCTGTACATGATCACCGGCTCGCCGGTGAAAGGCGCCCTGATGATCGCGCTCGGCTTCCTCGGCGCCGCCGTCGGCATCGACGTGGTCAACGGCCGCGAGCGCTTCACCTTCGGCTTCGTCAACCTGACCGGCGGCCTCGACCTGCTGGCAGTGGTGATCGGCCTGTTCGGCGTCACGGAAATTCTCGCCAATGTGGAGCAGATCGCGCGCGGCGCGCCGCTCGCCGGGCGCATCCGCAACCTGTGGCCCACGCTGGCCGACTGGCGCGCCTCGTGGCGGCCGATCCTGCGCGGCAGCGGGCTGGGCTTCATCCTCGGTCTGGTGCCCGGCGGCGGGCCGGTGACAGCGTCGTTCATGTCCTACGCGCTGGAGAAACGCCTGTCGGACACGCCGGAACGATTCGGCAAGGGCGCGGTCGAAGGCGTCGCCGGCCCGGAATCCGCCAACAACGCGGCGGTGGCCGGCAGCATGATCCCGATCCTGTCGCTCGGGATTCCAGGCAACCCGGTGACCGCGCTGCTGCTCGGCGCGCTGATCATCCACGGCATCCAGCCCGGCCCGCTCTTCATGACGCAGCGGCCCGACCTGTTCTGGGGCATCGTGGCGAGCATGTATGTCGGCAACATTTTTCTGCTCGTGCTCAACCTCCCGCTGGTCGGCCTGTGGGCGCAGCTCCTGCGCGTGCCGTACTACATCCTGTTTCCGGTCGTGCTGCTCCTGTGCGTCGTCGGCACCTACTCGGCCAACAAGAACGTGTTCGACCTGTGGGTGATGCTCGGCTTCGGCATCGCCGGACACGTGTTGCGCAAGCTCGAATACGACCTCGCGCCGTTCGTCATCGCCTTCGTGCTGGCGCCGCTGATGGAGCAGTCGCTGCGCCAGTCCCTGGTCATGTCGCCCGACGGCGCTATGATCCTGCTGCAACGTCCCGTCGCCGCCTTGCTGCTTGCCGCCAGCGCGCTGCTGGTCGCCCTGATGTTCCGTCGCAAACCGATAAACGGTGGAGGAAGCCCATGAACCGGACTGCACTTGTCCTTGCGTTGCTCGCCGCGTTGTGGGGCGGCCCCGCGGCGGCGCAGAGCGATCCAAAGGCCGAGCTCGCGCGGCTCAAGCCGAAGGATTTCCCGACCCAGCCGATCGAGTTCACGGTCGTCTATCCGGCCGGCGGCGGCATGGACGTGGCGGCGCGCCTGCTCGCAAAATATGTCGAGAAGTGGAGCGGCGACCGCATCATCGTCAACAACCGCACCGGCGGCGCCGGCATGGTCGGCCATGCCTACCTGGCGACGCAGGCCAAGCCTGACGGCTACACGGCCGGCGCGCTCGCCAACCTGGTGTGGGGCGACGCCATGCTGCGCGCGCAGGGGCGCTGGGCCTACACCGACCTCGAGCCGATCGCCTATCTCAACACCGATGCGCTCACCTGGGTCGGCCCCACCGAAGGCCCGTACAAGGGCATGTCGGTGAAGGAGATCGTGCAGGCCGCCAAGGACAAGCCCGGCACCATCCGCGTCGCCACCGTGCCGGGCAGCATGTGGGAATATATCGTCGAGCAGATCGAGGCGAGTTCGGGCGCCAAATTCCTGCGCGTGCCGTTCCAGGGCGGTGGCGCCGGCATCGCCGCGCTGGTCGGCGGCAACGTCGACGTGGCGCAGGGCTTCTACTCCGAGTTCCGCGGCTATCTCGACGCCAACAAGGTGGCGCCGCTCGCCGTGGCGGCGACCTCGCGCATGGATTTTCTCAAGGACATGCCGACCTTCAACGAGGCGCTCGGCAGCGACCAGTACACCTGGCAGGTGATCCGCTTCGTCGTGGTCCCCAAGGGCACGCCCGCTGACCGCAAGGCCTATCTGGCCGCCGCCGTGCGCGCGGCCATGCAGGACCCCGAGCTAATCGCCGAGTACCAGAAGACCGGCGCCTTCTTCGATCCCAAGCTCGCCAAGTCGACCGACCTGCCCAAGGACCTCGGCGAATATGCCGAGCGCGAGCGCGCGTTCTATGTGCAGACGGGGCGGCTGAAGTAAATGCACGGCGATGCCGCCTGCTCCACCTCTCTCTGCGGAGAGTAGATCGATGCACGGCCGCGCCACTTGCTCCACCTCTCCCCGGCGGGGAGAGGCACAGGCAGCCTCCGGCCGCCGTTCTTGGCTTCAAGAACGCCGATGCGAAGCATCGGCTATGTCGCGAAGCGATCCGGGTGAGGGGGGACAGACTTATCGAAAGTCCCCTCACCCCAACCCTCTCCCCGCCGGGAAGAGGGAGCGCGCCGAGTGCGCGGCGACGCGGTTGCCCGAGCCCAACAATGGGATCCTTGAGCTGACCTGATGCGGCGCAGCGACGGAAAAATTCTCACCACGCACACCGGCAGCCTGCCGCGGCCGCCGCATCTCACCGATCTCTATGTGCGGCGCGCCCGCGGCGAGGCTGTCGCGGCCGCCGAGATTGCCGAAGCCGGGCGGCAGGCGGTGCGCGCCATCGTGCCGAGGCAGCTCGATGCCGGCATCGACGTCGGCAACAACGGCGAGCAGTCGCGCGACTCGTTCTTTCTCTACCTCAAGGAGCGGCTCACCGGCCTGGGCGGAACCTGGCAGCGTCCGTCGCGCGCCGACGTCGACCGCTATCCTGAGTTCAAGAAGCGCTGGCTGCAGCAGGCCGCCACCCAGGCGACGGTCTCGCCCAACCAGGGCCTGCCCATGGCGGTCGGCGAGGTGCGCTACCACGCTGCCGCCGCCATCGCGGCCGAGTGCGCCGACTTCGCGCGCGTCCTCGCGGCGCTGCCGGAAAAATTTTGCGAAACCTTTTTCAACGCCCCGTCGCCCGGCATCGTCGCGGCGGCCATCCGCAACCAGTACTACGACAGCGAGGAACGCTACCTGGACGCGCTCGCCGAGGCCTTGCGCGTCGAATACGAGTGCATCGTGAGCGCCGGCTTCGTGCTGCAGATCGACGCCCCCGACCTGGCGCTCGAGCGCCACATCTCCTACAAGGACCGGCCGCTCAAGGATTTCCAGAAATTCGTCGAGACCGTGGTGGCCGCCATCAATGGCGCCCTGCGCAACATTCCGTCCGACCGCGTCCGGCTTCACGTGTGCTGGGGCAATTCCGAAACGCCGCACGACTGCGACGTGCCGCTGGAGGACATCCTGCCGGTGCTGCAGCAGGCGAAGGTCGGCGGTCTGGTGCTGCCGTTCGCCAGCCCGCGCCACGCCCACGAGTTCCGCTGCTTCGGCAAATGTCCGCTTGCCGACGATCAGATCCTGGTCGCCGGCGTCATCGATCCGCTGACCAACATCGTCGAGCATCCCGAGGTGGTGGCCGACCGGATCGAGCGCGTGGCCGCCGTGATCGGCGATCCGTCGCGGGTCCTGGCCGGCACCGATTGCGGTTTCGATACGTCGGCGGGCTGGGGCCGCGTGGCCGAGGACGTGGTCTGGGCGAAGCTGCGCAGCCTGCGCGACGGCGCCCGCCTGGCGTCGCAGCGGTTGTTCTAGAAGCAATTTCCCGCTCAGACCACGTGGTGGCACGAGTTCCGAGCCCGGCATTGTGGCGAACAATGCACACCGGCTAGAAAATAGGAACCTGCATAGCGGCAAAGCGGGCCTCGGACTTAAAGGCGCCGCAAACGGATGCGTGCTATAGGTAATGGGGGACCACAACCCTGTGTTAGGCTTGCGTCAGCCGGGGGACTGATGAATTCACGCGCGCTGACTGGA
>DATFWC010000502.1:0-5427 GCA_035259885.1 Xanthobacteraceae bacterium | reverse complement strand
CGGCGCGTCCGACTTCGGCTCCGCCGGCCCGACCACGCGCGAGCGCAAGCCCGCCATGGCCGGCGCCCGCAACGACCTCGACGACGAGATTCCGTTCTAGGCATTTTCGAGCCGCACGCCGCGTCGGTTGCGCAGGCCGCGCCGCTTGCGCGCGGCCTGCGTCACGCCCTTGATGTCCGAGCCTCTGATCGGGCCTCCGTGCAGGGCCTGCGCCGGTTGCGGCGGGTTTCGGGAGGGAGGTGATGGCGCGCAAACGGACGTCGCCCGGGCGCAAGGCGGTTCGCACCGGCACCAAGCCGACGCTCGCCAGCGCGCTGCTGCACGCACTGAAGGACCACGGCGCGCGCGAAATTTTTGGCATTCCGGGCGATTTCGTCCTGCCACTGTTCAAGGCGATCGAGGACAGCAAGATTCTTCCGCACTACACGCTGAGCCACGAGCCGGGCGTCGGCTTCGCGGCGGATGCGGCCGCGCGCTACAATTGCGGCCTGGGCGTGGCCGTCGTCACGTACGGGGCAGGAGCCTTCAACCTCGTCAACGCGGTGGCCGGCGCCTATGCGGAGCGCTCGCCGGTGGTGGTGGTGGCGGGCGCGCCGGGCGCGCGCGAGCGGGCGAGCGGCCTGCTGGTGCACCACCAGGCGCGCGCCATCGATTCCCAGCTGGCGGTGTTTCGCGAGATCACCTGCGACCAGGCCGTGCTGAGCGATCCGGTTGCGGCGCCCGGCGATATCGCGCGCGTGCTGCGCAACGCCCGCGAGCTGTCGCTGCCGGTCTATATCGAGATGCCGCGCGACATGGTGGGCGCCGCGTGCGCGCCCGCTCCCGTGCTGCCGCGGCGCGCCGCCGATCCGGGCGCGCTCGCCGAATGCGCCGAAGAAATTCTGGTGCGGCTGGCGCAGGCGAAGTCGGCGGCGATCATCGTCGACGTGGAGATTCGCCGCTACGGCCTCGAGGATCGCGTGGCGGCGCTGGCGCGCAAGCTTGCGCTTCCGGTGGTGACCACGTTCATGGGCCGCGGCCTCCTCGGCGACGCGCCCGACGTGCTGGCCGGCACCTACCTGGGTGCCGCCGGCGATCCATCCATCACGGCCCTGGTCGAGCAGGCCGACGCGCTGCTGCTGCTCGGCGTGATCCTGTCGGACGTCAATTTCGCCCTGTCGCACCGTCGCCTCGACCCGCGCGCCACCGTGCTGGCGATCGGCCGCACCGTGCGCATCGGCCATCACGTCTATCCCGATCTGCCGCTCGACGATCTGGTCGCGGCGCTCCTGGCCCGCGCCCCGCGCCGCCGCGCCGGCGCCGAGCGCGCGGGCGCGGCGAGCGTTTACCCGCGCGGCCTCGCGGCCGACGGCGCGGCGATCGCGCCCTCCGACATCGCCTGCGCCATCAACGACCTGTTCGACCGCCTTGGCGCCATGCCGATGACCTCCGACATGGGCGATTGCCTGTTCACCGCCATGGAGATCGAGAACTCGGCGCTGGCGGCGCCCGGCTACTACGCCGGCATGGGTTTTGGCGTGCCGGCCGGGATCGGGGTTGCGGCCACAACCGGCCGGCGGCCGCTGGTGCTGGTCGGCGACGGCGCCTTCCAGATGACCGGCTGGGAGCTCGGCAACTGCCGCCGCTACGGGCTCGCCCCCATCGTGGTGCTGTTCAACAATGCCAGCTGGGAAATGCTGCGCGTGTTCCAGCCCGCGGCCGCGTTCAACGACCTCGACGACTGGAACTTTGCTGCGCTGGCGCCTTCGCTCGGCGGCCACGGCGAGCGCGTGACCACGCGCCGCGAGCTCGCGGCGGCGCTGGCGCGCGCGGCCGAGCGGCGGGACAAATTCTCCATCGTCGAGGTGATGCTGCCGCGCGGCGTCACCTCGCGCACGCTGGCGCGCTTCGTCGACGGCCTGACGGCCGCGCGCGACCGCCCGCAATGAGCCTCTTGGCCGGAGGCGCTGCGCGATGTTAAAGCTTGCCACATGGCGAAGACATTGCGGCGCCGGGGCTACCACCACGGTAATCTGCGCGAGGCGCTGGTTGCCGCCGCCCGCCGCCTGATTGCCGCGCGCGGGCCGGCGGGGTTCACACTCAGCGAAGCGGCGCGGCTGGCCGGCGTGTCGGCGGCGGCGCCATATCGTCACTTCGCCGACCGTGACGCGCTCCTGGCCGAGGTGGCGAGGCGCGGCTTTGCCGCGTTCGACCGCCGGCTGAGTGCCGCCTGGCGCGGCGCCGGGCACGACGCGGGCGCCGCCTTCCTGCGCATGGGCGAAGCCTATCTGGCGTTCGCCCGCGAGGAGCCCGGCTATTACGCCGCCATGTTCGCCGTGCGCCCGCCGGCGAAGCGGCAGGCGGCCCGCAAGCAGACCAGTTTCGCTGCCCTCGAACATGCCGTGACGCAGGTAGCGTCGGGCGGCACCCTGGATCCGCGCCGCGTCGCCTACCAGGTCTGGGCGCTGTCGCACGGCCTCGCCATGCTGGCGGCGGCTGGCCAGCTTCCGTCCGCGGCCGGCCTGCAGCCGGCGGCGCTGCTGCGCGACGGGGTGGGGGCGCTCCTGCGCGGCGCCGCCGCCGCAGGGCGGCCGGCGCGCGCCAGGGCCGGCACGGCCAAGGGCGCGCGGCGGGCGGCGGCGCAACGCCGCAAGCCATGACTGCCTGCATGTGAATAACATTTACATCCTGACGGATCATTGACGCCATCCCCGACATTGACAAGGTGCGGATTAAATGTAAATGTAAGTCACATTCACATAAGGAGCAGGAATCATGAGCTGCGATACGATGGCGTGGCGGAATTCAGCGGCGCGACAGCGGGGCGGCCTCGCCCAAGGGTGGGCGCGCAAGGCGTGGACGCCGTGGGAGATCGCCCTGATGGTCACCGGCTTCGTCGTGTTCTGGCCGGCTGGCCTGGCGATCCTGTTCTGGATCTTGTGGACCAGGCGGCACGGCACGCCGGCCTGGTTCGACCGCATTGCCGGCGTGATCAGCGTGCCCGGCGGTCCCCGCATGCGCGGGGCGAGCGGCAATTCGGCGTTCGATGAATGGAAGCGCAGCGAACTCGACCGGCTCGAGCAGGAGCGGCGCAGGCTCGCCGAAGCCGAGCAGGACTTTGCCGCCTTTCTGGACCAGCTCAAGCGCGCCAGAGATCGCGAGGAGTTCGACCGCTTCATGGCTGCCCGCAAGGCGCCGCCACTCGCCCAATAAATGCGGCGACGTCATGCCGGCGCGACCTGCAGCGCCGGCATGGCAACCGAAACCCAACCACGATGATGGTGGTATCACGCGACCGGGAATCCGCCACCCACGAGAGGGCGCGGCATGACACTCGCTCCGCTGCTCAACGCCGCGCCGGTGGTGCAGGTCCACGCGTTCGTGGCACCCTGAACTCATCCGCCCGTCAGCGCCGCGCGCACGCCGTCGATGACGTACTGCACCGCCAGGGCGGCGAGCAGGATGCCCAGCAGCCGTTCCAGCACCACGTTGCCGGTGACGCCGAGCAGGCGGCCGATGCGCGCCGCGAGAAGAAAAGCGGCGAAGCACACAGCCGCGGTCACCGCGATCACGCCGATCAGCGCCGCCAGCATCAGCGGGTGGCCTGCCGCCTGACCGGCGAGCAGCACCGTGGCCGTGATGGCGCCCGGGCCCGCCAGCAGCGGAAACGCCAGCGGAAACGCCGCGATGTTGCGGACGTGCTCCTCGATCGCCTGCTCGGCGGCCTTGGACTGCCGCTGCACGCGCAGGCCAAAAACCATCTCGGAGGCGATCGAGAACAGGAGCAGGCCGCCGGCGATGCGGAACGCCGGCAGCGAAATCCCCAGCATGGTGAGCAGCCAGTGGCCGATCAGGGCGGCGCCAATGAGAATGGCGGTGGCGATGAGCGACGCGCGGACGGCGACGCTGCGCCGCGCCGCCTCCGGCAGCCCATGGGTGAGGGCCACAAAGGTCGGCGCCAGGGCGATCGGGTCGACCACCACCAGCAGGGTCACCAGCGCCGACACCACGAAGTCGATCGGGATCGGCATGGGTCCTCGCATCGCAGCCAGGCTGTCATCGAATCGGCTCCCGCAACAGGGGCCGGACGGGGCTCTAAAGCGGGCTCCCAGGTTCGGCAATAAACATCTGGCGATTCAGTGGAAAAATCATGCCGCCAACGCCGCGCGGGGGTGGCGATCCGGGGCTGAATCGGCTATATAAAACGCACCGCAAAAACAGTCGGGATTCAACCCTTTGTCGGACACCGAAGACCCCACCCCGGGGGACCCTGGTCCCTCGGACGTACGCCCCGTTTCCATCGAAGAGGAAATGAAGCGCTCCTACCTCGATTACGCCATGAGCGTGATCGTGGCGCGGGCGCTGCCGGATGCGCGCGACGGCCTGAAACCCGTGCATCGCCGCATCCTCTATTCCATGCACGAGAACGGGCACACGCCCGACCGCAAGCACGTCAAGTCGGCGCGCATCGTCGGCGACGTGATGGGCAAATATCACCCGCACGGCGACCAGGCGATCTACGATGCGCTGGTGCGCATGGCGCAGGATTTCTCCATGCGCCTGCTGCTGGTGGACGGGCAGGGCAATTTCGGCTCGGTGGACGGCGATCCGCCGGCGGCCATGCGCTACACCGAGTCGCGGCTGGCGCGGCCGGCCATGTCGCTGCTCGATGACATCGACAAGGACACGGTCGACTTCCAGTCCAACTACGACGGCAGCGAAAAGGAGCCGGTGGTCCTGCCCGCCCGCTTCCCCAACCTGCTGGTCAACGGGGCGGGCGGCATCGCGGTCGGCATGGCGACCAACATCCCGCCGCACAACCTCGGCGAGGTGGTCGATGCCTGCCTGGCACTGATCGACAATCCGGCCCTGAGCATCGACGATCTCATCCAGATCATCCCGGGCCCCGACTTTCCCACCGGCGGCATCATCTTGGGCCGCCAGGGCATCCGCGCCGCCTATCACCTCGGCCGCGGCTCCATCATCATGCGCGGCAAGGTCGAGATCGAGACCCTGCGCGGCGACCGCGAAGCCATCGTCGTCAGCGAGATCCCCTATCAGGTGAACAAGGCCGCCATGGTCGAGAAGATCGGCGAACTGTGGCGGGACAAGAAGATCGAGGGCATCTCGGCGCTGCGCGACGAATCCGACCGCCAGGGCTACCGCGTGGTGGTCGAGCTCAAGCGCGACGCCATGCCCGACGTCGTGCTGAACCAGCTCTATCGCTACACCCCGCTGCAATCGACGTTCGGCGCCAACATGGTGGCGCTCGACGGCGGCCGCCCGCTGGTGATGAACCTCAAGGATCTGCTGACCGCCTTCGTCGGCTTCCGCGAGGAGGTGGTCCAGCGCCGCACCAAGTTCCTGCTCAACAAGGCGCGCGACCGCGCCCATATCCTGGTCGGCCTCGCGCTCGCGGTCGCCAACATCGACGAGGTGATCGCGCTG
>DATFWC010000501.1:0-3310 GCA_035259885.1 Xanthobacteraceae bacterium | reverse complement strand
AACGTCACCAGATCTTCGCCTTGCACCCATTTGAAATCGCTGATCTCGATACGGGCACGGCTGCGAAACGCGGCTCCGTGCTGTTTGCGGCACATCGTGCAATGACAGTTGCTCGGTGCGACAAGCGGGCCGTTGATCTCGAACTTGATGCCACCGCATAGACAGCTTCCGTGAAGGATGGGCATTCCAACCTCCGCATTTTGACGCTATGGCCGTAGCAGGCGTTGCCGGATCTCTAACCTTCCCGTCAAATTATCACCTTAAGTTACCCATCTCCAGAATTTATACAAATCGACCCCAGGGGTGTGCCGTTCGAGTAACTGGATGGCCGCGAGGATGTTGCTGTCGAGGTCGCCTCAACGAGCGACCGCTGAGGTGAAGGGTTTCGGATGCCGGCCCGTGGTGACCTATCCAGCCGTACTGAGGGCCGGCGTCGGAAAGCCCCCCAGGAAGGAACCCGCGGGGGCTGGTGGGGGGTCTGCCGTCTATGGGGATTTGGTGGGGCGGCGGCTTGCGTCAGGGATGCGCGGGCCAGGGTCGGCGGCGGCGGAGCGCCGATAGCGGTCGGGAGTTTGTCGTCGCGGCGGCCGTTGACGGGTTGGTTTTGGCACGATCGATGGCGTCGCACGCGCCTTCGGAGGCGCCGGGGCGACAGCGATGCAACGGCGGAAGCAAGGTTCCCCGGCAGGCGGGTGGTGTGATGAGGCACTGGCAGGCGTCATGGCATCGCGGTCCTGACCCCGGCTTCGGGCGATGGCGGAGCGCGGGGTGCAGCGCCGCGCTCGAAGGTCTCGACGATGATCATGCGACCGCCGCAACAGGGGCATGGCGGGCGATGGTCCGCCGCGGTGCCGGCTTCCCGGTCTGCGTCGTCGTGCCCTGCCGGCGGATCCATTACCGGCACGGGCACGGCCATCAGTTCTTTGGCGCGCGCAATATTGGCTTTGCATCTGGCGCTGGCGAGTAGCCCGTAGTGGCGGATGCGGTGGAACCCTTTGGGCAGGACGTGGAGGAGGAAGCGCCTGATAAACTCGTCGGGCGCGAGCGTCATCGTGCGAAACCGCTCCCGGCCGTCGCGGCGGTAATCCTTGTATCGGAAGCTCACGCCGCGCGCGTCGAGGGCGAGCAGGCGGCTGTTTGAGATGGCGGCACGATGGGTGTAGCGGGCGAGATAGGCGAGCACCGCCTCGGGTCCCTGGAAGGGCGGCTTGGCGTAGACGAACCAGTTCTTCGTCCTGAGCGGCGCGAGATGCTTAAGGAAGGCCTCGCGGCGGCGACGCAGGCCTTCGAGGTCGCCGAAGAACGCCAGCCGGTCTGCCGCGTAGGCATCGGAAAGCCCGGCCAGGAAGAGCCGGCGGAACAGGCGAGAGAGCACCCGCACCGGTAAGAGAAAGGCGGGTCTGCACGGCACCCAGCGCACGCCGTCAAGCGATATCCCGCCACCCGGCACGATCATGTGGACATGCGGATGGTGGGTCATCGCCGAGCCCCAGGTATGGAGCACGGCGGTGATGCCGATCCGGGCGCCCAGGTGCTTGGGATCGGCCGCGATGGTGAGCAGCGTCTCAGCCGCCGCCCGGAGTAGCAGGTCGTAAACCACTGCCTTGTTCTGGTAGGCGATTGGGGCGATCTCGGCCGGCAGCGTGAACACCAGATGGAAGTAGCCGACCGGCAGCAGATCGGCCGCGCGCGCGGCAAGCCAATCCTGCGCCGCCGCCCCCTGGCACTTGGGGCAATGCCGGTTGCGACACGAGTTGTAGGCGATCCGGCTGTGGCCGCACTCCTCACAGCGCTCGACATGACCGCCGAGGGCAGCCGAGCGGCAGTGCTCGATGGCTGACATCACCTGTAATTGGCCCAGGCTCAGATGCCCGGCATTGGCCTTGCGCCAGGTGGCGCCGTGGTGATGGAAGACGTCGGCGACCTCGAGCCCCGGGCGGCTCACCGCCGCCGGGCTAGCCTCCGGGTCTCGGCCTCGCCAAAGGCAGCGGCGCGAGCCGGTCGAGCGGGCTGGTCACAGTGCGGATCGTCGTATTGGCGACGCGGGTGTAAAGGGCGGTGGTGTCGAGCTTAGCATGGCCGAGCAGCACCTGGATGACGCGGATGTCAGTGTCCTGTTCGAGCAGATGCGTGGCAAAGCTGTGCCGCAGCGTATGCGGCGACACGCGTTTCTTGATCCCGGCGGCCTCGGCAGCGGCATGGACGGCACGGTTGAGCTGGCGGGTCGAGAGCGGTTCAACCGGATTGCGGCCCGGAAACAGCCAGCCCCGCGGCAGCAGCACGCCCAGGCGTCGGCCCTCCCGCCACCAGGCGCGCAGCAGCTCGAGCAGTTGCGGCGACAGCATGGCACGGCGATCCTTGCGGCCCTTGCCCTGCTCGACCGGCAGCAGCATGCGCTCGGAGTCGACGTCGCCGGCCTTGAGCGCGACGACCTCGGAGACGCGCAGTCCGGCGCCGTAGGCGGTGGCGAATGCCGCCCTGTACTTCGGCCCCGGCGCCGCCTGGAGCAGCAGCGTGACCTCCTCGACGCTCAGCACGGCCGGCAGCCGGCGCGGTTCGCGCACCACCGTGAGCCGCCGGGCAAGGTCCGGCCGGTCGAGCGTCACGGTGAAGAAGAAACGCAGGGCCGCGACCCCGCTGTTGATGCTCGGCGGCTGCATGCCGGTCCGCGTCTGGTGCAGCTGGAAGCGGCGCAGATCCTCAGCCGTCGCCGTATCGGGAGACCGGCCGATAAAGGCTGCGAACGCCCGCACGTTGCGAACGTAGTCGTTGCGCGTCTTCTCGGTGAAGCCGCGCACCTTCATGTCCTCGATCATGCGCGCCCGCAGCGCGCTGACGGGTCGGTGGGAAGCGTGGGAAGTCATTGGGGGCTCCTCTCCCAAGCCAAAGGTTGCTGGACCTTCGATGCTCGGGATCGGATGCCCCGACCGTCACGCTTTACCGATCACACACACCAGCGCCGCTAAAAACGCACTGACCGTGACGCGGCGTCCTCCCGCGAGAGCGGGTTCGTTCTCGGGCGGGTAACCACCACTTCGCGACCATCCCGCAATTGCCACATTGCCATCGTATTATCGCGGTCGTCAGCAGCTGTGAGCGGGCGGAGGATGTTCGAAGAAGGAATTTGGTGGCACCTGATCTCGACCTGATAAAACAGGCAGAACAGGGGTGCGGGTGGTTCGGCGAGGCCGATCCGGCTATCTCGACGTTTGGCAACCAGCGCGGGTATTTTGCTGCTGATTTGCTGCAGGAGCAGCAAACGGAGTGGTGGCGCCTCGATCAGTGGTTGTAGCTGCTCAGATGCATTTAG
>DATFWC010000500.1:0-8200 GCA_035259885.1 Xanthobacteraceae bacterium | reverse complement strand
TCCAAGAGCTTGGGGGCGTTCCACACCTGAGAGCAAACCGAGAGGATACCATGACGAGCAGACTCAATGCGTTCGCCGTCGCGCCGGAAGGCTATGCCGCGCTGGCGCGCGTCGAAACCTACCTGAAGGGGTGCGGGCTCGATGAAAGGCTCATTCTCCTGGTGAAGACACGAGTATCGCAGATGAACGGCTGCGCGTATTGCCTGCACATGCATACCGCAGACGCGCGCAAGCTCGGCGAGTCGGAGATGCGGCTTTATCTGCTCGATGCCTGGCACGAATCGCATCTCTACTCCGCGCGCGAGCGCGCCGCCCTCGAGTGGGCGGAATCGCTCACCAACATCGCGACGACGCGGGCGCCTGACGACGTCTACGACCGGGTGCGGCAGCAGTTTTCCGAGAAGGAGCTGGCCGATCTGTCCATCGTCATCGCCATGATCAACGCCTGGAACCGGCTCTCGATCGGCACGCGGGCGCTCCATCCATCCGACGTTGCCAAGGCGGCGTGATCGAGGTCGATACCGACGCGCGGCGCGACAGAGCCTCGTGGCGCGCGTCAGCCGCCGGACGCACTCGTCGCCGCACGCAGCCGCTCGACCTCGGCTTCCAGCACCGCGATGCGCTGCTCCCGCTCGACCAGCGCGGCGGCGACGTCGGCCGCGTCGAAGCGCTGCGGAATGTGCTGCGAGCAGTTCGCGCTCCACGCCGCGACGGTGAACAGGATCACCTGCTCGGGACGCGCCTTGTAGGCTTCGGGCATCAGCTTCGCGATGAGCGCGGCGTCTCCTTCGACGACGCGCGCCTCGCCCCAGATCTTGATGCGCTGCCGATGCGCATAGTCGATCAGGAACAGATGCGCCTTGGGATTGTCCGCGAGATTGCCCTGGGTGATGTACTGGCGGTTACCGGAAAAATCGACGAAGCCAATGGTCTTGGCGTCGACCACTTTCAGGAAGCCGGGCGGCCCGCCGCGGTGCTGGATATAGGGCTGCCCTTCGGCGTTGACAGTGGCTAGAAACACGCTCGTCTGTGCCGCGATGAACGCCGCCAGGTCGGGCGTGATCCGGGTTTCCCAGGAGCCCCGCTCCTCCATGCGCCGATAGGCCTCGCGCGAGCCCTTGCGTGTCTGCACCTGCTTGATGGAGGGCGTGAAGGCGATGTCGCTGGCGTACGCGTGGCTGGCGTCCATGGCCGCCTCCTAAAGCCCGAGATCGCTCAAGGACGGATGGTCGTCGGGGCGCCGGCCGAGCGGCCAGTGATATTTGCGTTCGCTTTCCTTGAGCGGCAAATCGTTGATGCTGGCGATGCGCAGGCGCATCAGGCCGTGCTCGTCGAACTCCCAGTTCTCGTTGCCATAGCTGCGGAACCAGTTGCCGCTGTCGTCGTGCCACTCATAAGCGAAGCGCACGGCAATGCGATTCTCGCGGAAGGCCCAGACCTCCTTGATCAGCCGATAGTCGAGCTCGCGCTGCCACTTGCGCATCAGGAACGCCTCGATGGCCTCGCGGCCCTGAAACATCTCGGCGCGATTGCGCCAGCGGCTGTCGACCGTGTAGGCGAGCGCGACGCGCGCGGGATCGCGTGTATTCCACGCGTCCTCGGCCATGCGCGCCTTCTGCGCCGCCGTCTCTGCCGTGAACGGAGGGAGGGGTGGTCGGCTCATGACATGACCTCGTTCGGCGGTCCGGATAAGCGAGAGATATACCCTTCCACCAGGACTCATCATCTCCTAATATTTGGAGCTATCCTTCCATATTTTGGAAGATGGAATGGACCGCCTCGACGCCATGGCCACGCTCCTCGCCGCGGTCGACGCCGGCAGCCTGTCGGGCGCGTCGCGCAAGCTCGGGATGCCGCTGGCGACCGTAAGCCGCAAGGTGTCCGAGCTAGAGGCCCATCTGCGCACGCGGCTCGTCACTCGCACCAGCCGTCGACTGACGCTCACGGATGCCGGCCGTTCCTACGTGGCCGCCTGCCGGCGCATCCTCGAAGACGTCGGCGAGGCCGAGCGGGCCGCGGCGGGCGAGTACAGTGTCCCGCGCGGCGACCTGATCATCACGGCGCCGATCGTTTTCGGGCGTCTCCATGTCCTGCCGATCGTGCTGGAATTCCTCGCCGCCTACGGCGAGATCGATATCCGCCTCATGCTGGTCGATCGCGTCGTCAACCTTCAGGAGGACCATGTGGATGTCGCGGTCCGCATCGGCGCCCTGCCCGACAGCAGTCTCGTGGCGACGCGCGTCGGTTCGATCGGCCGCGTGGTGTGCGCCAGCCCGGCTTATCTTGCCGAGCGCGGCACCCCCAAAACGCCCGGCGACCTCGCCGACCATGACTGCATCACGTTCGGTGGCCTGACGTCGCCAGACGCCTGGATGTTCGGACACGACAAGTCCACCATGACGGTCGCGGTTCATTCGCGCCTCGTCGTCAACACGGCCGAGGCCGCGATCGACGCCGCCGTGGCCGGGCTCGGGATCACGCGCGTTCTCTCCTACCAGGCGGAAAACGCAATCCGCGCTGGCGCGCTTGTCCGCCTGCTGCGCGCGTTCGAGCCGATCGCTGCGCCGGTCAGCCTCGTGCATGCCGGCCAGGGCCTCGTGCCGCTGAAGCTGCGTGCATTTTTGGACTTCGCGGCTCCCCGCCTGAAGGCGAGGCTTTTGCAGAGCATCACGCCTTAGCGCTCTAAGGCTCGCGCGAGCCAAGATAGGCCGCGATCGCCACCATGTCCTCGACGGTCAGCTTCGCCACCACCGCCTTCATCAGCTCGACCAGGCTGCCGCTGCGGTTGCCGGTCTGCATGTCGTGGAGCTGGCGCACCACATAGATCGGCGGCCGCCCGGCGATGGCCGGCACCTCGCCCAGACCTTTCAGCGCCGCGCCATGACAGATGGCGCACGGAATGGTCTTGCCGCCGGCGCCGGTGGCGACCAGTGCTTCGCCTTTGGCGATGCTGCCGGACGGCACATAGTCGATGAAGCCGGAGCGGGCATCGCGGCTGTGCGCACGCTGCGCATCCTGCGGCACGACGATGATGCGGTTGCCGGTCGGCTCGCTGCCGCCCTCCGGCACGACGAAACGCATGGCGCCGGCGCCAAGGAAGGTCTTCGGCACGGTGTCGGTCTCGATCACCTTGGTCCACACGCCGGGCTTGAGCGCGGCAAAGTATTCCGCGGCGGCCCGCACGTCCTCGTCCGACATGGCCTTGGCGAAGGCCGCCATGTTGGTGGTGCGGATGCCCTTGCGCTCGCCGTTGCGGAACGCCGCCATCTGGCGGATCGTGTAGGCGACCGGCAGCCCGGCGACGCTCGACGATTCCGGATGGCCGTCGCCCGACGGCAGGTGGCAGCGCGCGCAGGCCTGCACGGCCGGCTTCTTGCCATGCGCGACGATCGGCGGCATCGGCGGATGGTCGTCCGGATACCAGTCGGGCGCATTGAACGGATCGTCGATCTGCGCCTGCGTGTATTGCCGCGTGCTGCCCGGCATCTGCTTGAGCACGACATTGTCAAGCGGCTCGGGCTTGGGCGTGACCGGATACGCCCAGTCCAGTTCTTCAGCGGCGGACGCGGGCCCCGCGAGCAGCGCCAGGATGGCAAACCGGATGAAAGTCTTTGTCATGCGCGCCCCCTCGCGTTGAAAGCACGGTCTCCTTCGCCGTCATCCCGGCCGAGTGTAGCGAGAGCCGGGATCCAAGTACCCCTGCGGTGCTTCGTTCTCGCGCCGGGGGTACGTGGGTCGCGGGTGGACAGCCGAGGTGCTTGCGAAGCATACGCGATAGAGCTTCCGCCGGGGAGAGGGAGCGCGCTGCGTTCGCGGCTAGGCAGCGATCTAACAGAATCACGCCGAGAGCAGCCCGCCATCGAGCACGAGCGTGTGCCCGGTGATCGAGGCGGCCTGCGGGCCGGCGAGATAGCACGCCGCCTCCGCCACCTCTTCGGCGGTGGCGAGCCGGTGCAGCGGGATGCGCCGGAGCATGGCCTGCATGTAGGCCGGATCGGCATCCTGGCGCGACGGCGACGCGGTATCGAGCCGGCCGGGCGCGATGGCGTTGACACGGATGCCGTGCTCCGCCCATTCGATGGCGAGCATTTTCGTCATGTGGATGATGGCGGCCTTGGAGATGCCGTAGGTCGACCGCTCGGCTGCGCCGACGATGCCGTGCGTTGACGCGATGTTGACGAGCGCGCCCGGCCGTCCGCCGGCGATCAGGTGGCGGCCGAACTCCTGGCTCAGGAAAAACGTGCCGGTGACATTGGCGCCGATCACGTCATCCCATTCGGCCGGCGTGACGTCCACGGCGCGCTTGCGCAGATTGGCGCCGGCATTGTTGACCAGCACGTCGAGCGTGCCGAACGCAGCGACAACCTGGGCAAAGGCCTCCGCGATGCTCTCGTGCGCGCGCAGATCGAGCACGACCGGCACCGCCCGCGCGCCCGCCCGCTCGAGTTGCGCCAACACGGCGTCGAGATTTTTTGCGCGCGTCGCCGACAGCGCCACGGCATAACCCTGGCGCGCCAGCGCCAGCGCGGTGGCGGCGCCCACGCCGTAGGATGCACCGGTGACGAACGCGGTGGCCATTGCCGTCTCCCGCCGTCCGCGTAGCAGCCCGGACCGGGCGATTCCAGTGGCGGAGCCTGGCGAACGCCGCTCTAATGATGCAGGACGCAATCGACCGCGAGGACGAGATGGTGCCGTTGCGAACCTTTGCCTGGCTGGTGGTCGCCCTGACCCTATCGGCGCATCCTGTACAGGCGCAACCTGCCCCGGCGCAGACCAAGGTCCGGGTCGGCCAGCCGCAGGCCGGCACGTTCCAGTTCGTGCCGCTGCAGGTCGGGATCGAGGCCGGCATCTTCCACAAGCATGGCGTCGACCTGGAGGTCATCAGCTTCGGCGGCGGCCCGCGCGTCCAGCAGGCGATTGCGGCGAGCGCCATCGACATCGGCATCGGCTCGGGGCCGGAGCTCGCCTTCGTGGCCAAGGGCGCGCCGGAGATCGGCATCGCCGCGATGGCGGACGCGCCCTACTCGGTGCTGCTGGCGGTGCTCAAGGACAGCCCGGTCAAGGCGGCCGAGGATTTGAAGGGCCGCACGATCAGCATCTCGAGCAAGGGCTCGCTGACCCATTGGCTCGGCCGCGAGCTGTCGCGCCAGCTCGGCTGGGGCCCGGATGGAATCAATCTCGCGCCGCTCGGCACCACCGCGGCGCAGATGGCGGCGCTGAAGACGCGCCAGATCGACGGCATGATCGTCGAGGCCAATGCCGGCTACCGGCTGGAGGAGGAAGGCACGGGCCGCGTCGTGGTGCAGTTCGGCGACCGCATCAAGACGTTCCACATCTATGTTCTCTACGCGCGGCGCGAATTCGCCGAGCAGAGCGCGCCGGCGGTGCAGAATTTCCTGGCGGCCTGGTTCGCCACCATCGAGCACATGCGGACGCACCGCGAGCAGACCATCGACATCGTGCGCCGCACCGCCGAGGTTTCGCCGGCGATCGCGGCGCGCGACTACGACGAGCTGATGCCGATGTTCAACCGCACGGGAAAATTCAATCCCGCGGCGCTCGCCGTGCTGGCCCGCTCGTTCGTCGAGATGGGCATGTTGCCCAACGAGCCCGACATGGGCACGTTGATCACCGAAAAATTCCTGCCGGCAGCACGCTGATGCGCGCGCAGCGGGCCATGTCGGCGCAGCCTGCGGCAAGCCTCCTGTCCGGTGCCGCCGTGCTCTTGCTGCTGACAACGCCAGCGGCCGCCGACAAGCTCGACGACATCCTGGCGCGCGGCCGGATTCTCGTCGGCGTGAGCGAGACATCGCCGCCGTTCAGCGCGCGCCAGAGCGAAAGCGGCGTGGTCGGCTACGACGTCGATCTCGCAGCGCGCGTCGCGCAGCGGCTCGGCGTGGCCCTGGAGAAAATCTCCGTGACCAATCCGGAGCGCATCCCCGCCCTGCAGCACGACCGGGTCGACCTGGTGGCCTCCGGCATGACGCGGGCGGAGAACCGCAAGCGCGACATGGCGTTCAGCCTGGCCTACCTGGTCTCGCCGCACAAGGTACTGATCCGCCGCGACAGCGGGATTGCCACCGTCGCGCAATTGCGCAAGCTCGCTCTGGTGCGCACCGCCAGCGTCGATGCCGAGCTCAAGGCCGCCGTACCGGCGCTCCAGATCGTCCATTTCGAGGACTACGCGGCGTGTTTCGCGGCCTTGCGCGACCGGCAGGTGGACGGTTTCCTCGCCGACGAGGTGCTGCTCCTGTTCTTCGCGCAGGCCGGCGGCACGCCGCAGGATTTTGCCCTGATTGCCGACTACGAATTGCCGCGAACGGCCGGCTTTGGCATCAAGAAGGACGAGCCGCGGTTCAAGGCTCGGATCGACGCAATTCTGCTCGAGCTGGAAAGCTCGGGCGAAGCAGCACGCATATTCGCGACCTGGTTCGCGGGCGTCCCGCGGACCTTCCGCATCGTGCCAGACTAGGGGAACGACAAAAAATGCTCCGAGCCTTACGCGCCACCCTTGCGTTCGCCACCATGTCGGTGTTGCTCGACCCGGCGGCGGCACAGTTCATCGACGACCAGCAGCGACAGGCGCAATGTGAGCTCTCCGCCATCGGCAGCACGCGCTCGCGCCTGGCGGTCGATTGGATCCGCACCGCCTGCAACCGACTGGCCGTCGATTCCGGATTCATGCTGAACGAGAGCAACCGACAATTTCACACTTGCCTATTGCAACATCTGTCCGGCGTGCAGAACGACGCCGCGGCCGCCCAGATCATCAATTCCTGCCGCACCGCCTATCCGCCCTGATCACCCGATACAGCGGCAGGAAACCCCTCTGCTGGCAGGATTTAGCTCAGCGTTTGCCGGAAAATTCAGGGCCTTGTGAAGTACATCACAGGCTCGTCGATCGCGCGCTTCTATAACGGCCGTTTTCTTACAACGGCGCACGGTCTGCGCTGCTGCCCGATCACGTCAGTCTGGACGCAGAATGCCCGCGATAGCTTGCATGAATGGGACAGTGAGCACGCTCCGGTGCGCCGTTCGTGCTCTTCTGGCAATCGCGTGCGTCAGTCTGGCCCATGCGGCGCAGGCGGACTCGCCGCTTCGATCAATAAATGGAGCGTTCCCGCAGGCGCGGACGGCGCGACCATTGTCGCTGGCCGAAGAGCGCGCGCTCCGCCCGCTCGACCATTTCAAGGAATGCGAGACCTGCCCCGAGATGGTCGTGCTGCCGACCGGCGCTTTCACGATGGGCGCGCCCGAAAGCGAGGACGGAACCAGCCCTGACGAACGGCCGCAGCACAGGGTGACGATCGCGCATCCGGTTGCCGTTGGGAGGTTCGCCATCACGTTCGACGAATGGGATGCGTGCGTGGCCGCGCGTGGGTGCAAGAACTACCGGCCGCCAGACCGCGGCTGGGGCCGTGGCCGACGGCCGGTCATCAACGTCTGGTGGGAGGACGCGCAGGCCTACCTGCGCTGGCTTTCGGACAGGACCGGCCGCGTGTACCGCCTCCTGAGCGAGGCCCAGCGGGAGTATGCGACGCGGGCGGGAACGACCAGCCCGTTCTGGTGGGGCGCGGCGATCTCGAGCCGGCAAGCCAACTATGATGGGGAGTTCCCCTTCGGTGGAGGGGACAAAGGTGAATATCGGCGCATGACGATGCCGGTCGACGCCTTCGAATCCAATCCGTGGGGCCTCTATCAGATGCACGGCAACGTCTACGAATGGGTCGAGGACTGCTGGAATCCCAGCTATGTGGGCGCTCCGAATGACGGTTCGGCATGGACCACGGGCGACTGCAATCGCCGTGTCATGCGCGGGGGATCGTGGAATTTCGCTCCGTGGCACCTGCGCTCGGCATCTCGCGGTGCGGTGGCCACGGCTATCGGTTTTCGCATCGTCGGCTTCCGCGTGGCGCGCCCGCTGCAGCAGGTGCCGAAGATCAGCGGTACCAAGCGGGACTCGGCCGAAGATTGACGCTTTGGGATTACGTCCGCGCGACGATCACTGCTGACCGCGCAACCGCTCGTGCGCCTGGCTGGAGGCAACTGTCCGGGATGAGGCCGGACTGCGCCTGGAATTTCTGGCGCAGGTCGACGTCGCCGAGATGGAAGCCGAACACGTCCATGGCGCGGCGCAGGCTGCGCAACCGGGCGCGCGCCAACGCTCCCGAGCCGTTGGCGAGGAGCGATCGATGCCTCG
>DATFWC010000499.1:0-7723 GCA_035259885.1 Xanthobacteraceae bacterium | reverse complement strand
TGGCCTGGCGCGCAAAGTGCCAATAGAACGCCAGCAGCCCGCCCGGCGGCTCGGGATTCTCGGGCAGGCTGGTCGGCGCCAGGCTTTTCTCGAACAGCGAAAACATCGTCTCCCGCCAAGCGGAAAAGTGCCTTGGGCCCGCGCCGGCCAGCGCGGACTCAGGCACCATTATGGATCGGATTCGCCCGTGCCACTAAAGGTCGTTCGTGACCGGACGATGGCGGCTGGAGCGCTTTCACCGCCTGCGGAAGTTACGAGTTGGCGCGGGACGCACTCTGGACTCGAGACTGGTCGCATTTCTACCGAAGACCGGGGCCCAGTTTCCCGGAAAATGCTTCACAGCGCGCGCAGCCGGCGCAGCGCCCAGTAGGCGAGGGCGCCGGCGAGGACGCAGAGCCCGAGCGCGTACCAGGTGCCGCCGTCCTCCTGCTGAAACGGCAGGTCCTTGGTGTTCATACCGAAAATTCCGGTCACCAGGGTCGGCGGCAGCAGGCAGGCGGTCAGAATCGACAGCGTGAACAGCCGGCGATTGGTGATGGCGGTCATTTTCGTCGCTACCTCGTCCTGCAGGTCGCGCGAGCGCTCCTTCAGCGACCCGAAATCGTGCTCGAGGGCGTCGAACTTCTGGATCAGGGCGCCCAGCGGCGCCGCCAGGGCGGCATGGCTGACGGCGATGCGCGGTTCGAGGCGGTGGAACAGGACCCTGATCTGCGCGACCTGCCGGTGCACGCGGACGATCTGCAGCCGAGCGCGGGCGACGCGCTGGCGCTCGTCGCTCAGGTCGTCGCGCAGAACGCGGTCCTCGACCACATCGAGTTCGTCGCCGAGACTCACCGCTAGCCGCCCCATCGCGTCGGCGAAATGATCCATGATGCCGTCGAGCAGCGACGCCGCAGTGGGAAACTGCGCGCCGCCCTCGACCGACCGGCGCGTCAGCTCGACCGAATGCAGCGGATGGCGCCGGGCGGTGATCAGCACCCGTTGAGTCATGGCGAAGCGAAACCGCCCGAACTCCATCGAAGCCTGGGTGAGATCGCGCTGCAGGTCGGGCAGCACGCCGGCAATTGCATCCGCCGTCACGTCGAGGCGCAGATGCTCGTCGGGCCCGAGCAGGATCTCGCGCGCCACCGGCGAGGCCGGGGCGTTCTGTTCGAGCCAGATGCGGCAACGGGTGTCGGCGAGGGCGGTATGGATCCAGAACCAGCCGTCCCGCGTCGCCAGCGCGGCATCCACCTCGGCGCCCGGAATGCTCTGCGGGGTTCCGTCCTCGGCGAAGACGTAGGCCCACAGGATCGCGGCCGCAGGCGATAGCGTGGTCGCGTGGGTGGCGGTCATGACCATGGTTTCGCTCGCAGAATTCCGCGCAGCCGCCGGCACCGTATGACAGAGATGTGACACTACGATTGCGCTCCCGCTGTCGTCGAGCCGGGGCGCAAAAGGGTGCCGGCCGGCGTGCGGGAAAATAATTGACTTTGTCAAGTAATTGATTGACTATGTCGACATTCCCCCTGGCGCCCCGGAGGTGTCATGGCTGAAAATCCTCTCGCTCAGCGCATTACCGCGGTACGGCGGTTCAACCGCTTCTACACCCAGCGCATCGGCGTGCTGCAGGACGGTTTTGCCCACAGCCCGTTCTCGCTCACCCAGGCGCGCGTGCTCTACGAGCTCCTGCATCGCGACCGGCCGACGGCGAGCGAGCTCGGCAGCGCGCTCGGGCTCGACGCCGGCTATCTCAGTCGCATCCTGCGCGGCTTCGCAGCGCGCGGGTACATCGCCAAGGAGCGATCGGCCAGCGACGGGCGGCAGGTCCACCTGACCGTCACGCCGCGCGGCCGCAAGACCTTTGCGCCGCTCGAAACGCACTCCGACACCGAGGTCGGCAACATGCTGCAGCCGCTGACGCCGGCCGAGCAGGTGCGCCTGGTTGCCGCCCTGCAGGCGGTCGAAGAGCTGCTGGGCGAAGACCGCGAACGCCAGAAGCCCTATCTGCTGCGGCCGCACCGCCCGGGCGACATGGGCTGGATCGTCAGCCGGCACGGCGCGCTCTATGCCGAGGAATACGGCTGGGACCACCGCCTGGAGGCGCTGGCGGCCGAGATCGTCGCCGCCTTCCTGCGCAATTTCGATGCCGCGCGCGAGCACTGCTGGATCGCCGAGCGCGACGGCGAAAACCTCGGCACGGTGATGCTGGTCAAGGATTCGGCGCGGGTCGCGCGCCTGCGCCTGCTCTTGGTCGAACCCAAGGCGCGCGGGCTAGGCATCGGCGCCCGCCTGGTCGAGGAGTGCATCCGCTTCGCGCGCCAGTCGGGCTATCGCAAGGTCACGCTGTGGACGCACAGCGTGCTCATTGCCGCCCGCCACGTCTACGAGCGCGCCGGCTTCGTGCTGGTGGACGAGAAAACGCACGACGAGTTCGGCAAGACGCTGGTCGGCGAGACCTGGGACCTCGCGCTATGATCACGGCGAAGCGCATCCGCGACACGCAACGGCAGGCGCCGATCCCGGTGCTCGATCTCCTGCCGTTCCAGCAGGTCACACGGGACGAGACCGAGGCGCGTGCGCTCAAGGACGAGCCGTCGCTCGAATCGTGGCCGCGGCCGATAGAAAATTTGCCGGAGCTGATCGCCTATCACCGCCAGCGCGCGCAGCGCTGGCGGGCGCGCGTGATGCGGCGTGCATTGCGGAGCGCCTGGCGATGGATTGCGGGTGCTGTCGCTCCCGCGAAAGCGGGAGCCCATACACGCCGCTCTCCCGATGATCCCGTGATCATGGGTTCCCGCCTGCGCGGGGACGACGGCAGATGATCACTCCTCCTTCAGGCCCAGTTCGTGCACCAGCCGCTTCTCCTCGGCGATCGCGCGCAGGGCGTAGGCGTGATAGTCGGCGCTGCCGAGATAGAACGGCTCCTGGTCGAACTTGGCCATGGCCTCGCGATAGGACGGCTCCTCCATTCCGCGTTTGAACGCGTCATGCAGCACCTTGACGACCGCCGGATCCATGCCGGCCGGGCCGGCAATCCCGAACGGCGAGTTCGAGACGATGTCGATGCCGGTCTCCTTCAGGGTCGGCACGTCGGGCCAGTTTTTCGTGCGGCCGACGCCCCAGGTCACCAGTAGACGCAGTTCGCCGCTGTTCACCAGCGGCGCCCAGCCGGTCGAGTCCGCCAGCACCCCGATATGGCCGCCGAGCAGCGCGGTGGTGCCCTCGGCATTGCCCTTGAACGGGACGTGCGTCCACTTGATGCCCTGCTGCTTGGCGATCTGCTCCATGGTGACGTGCAGGCTGGTGCCGGCGCCCGGCGTTCCGTAGTTGATTTTTCCCGGATTGGCCTTGGCGTCGGCCAGCAGATCCGCAAATGTCTTCCAAGGCGCATCCCGGCGCACCACGACGCCGAACGTGTAGCCGGTCAGGCTGATGATGTAGGTGAAGTCCTTGGCTGGGTCGAAGCTCGTCTTGCGCATGAACGGGTAGCGAAACACCGTGATGGGAATCTGCGCCACCGTGTAGCCGTCGGGCCTGGCGTTGGCGGCCATGCTGCCAGGGCCGAGCGTGCCGGCGGCGCCGCCGCGGTTCTCGATCACCAGCGACTGCCCGAGATGCTTTTCGCTGGCGGTGGCAAGCGCGCGCATGACCACGTCGGTGGTGCCGCCGGCCGGCCACGGCACGATCAGGGTCACGGGCCGTGCCGGAAAGTTTTGCGCCTGCGCGGCGCCGGCTGCAGCGGCCACGAGGCCAAGCACGATCGCGATCATGCGCGTCTTCATGGCGCGTCCTCCCATGGTGTGCGCGTTCCCGCGCGCAGCAAAGCATAGGCCGTACCGGCGATCCAGAACCCATGCGAACGGACCCGGCATATGCGCCGACAGCAGGGGAGGTTTTCGGCCCGGCATGATGGGGCGCTTCCCGGCTGCGGATTATGTTAAAGGAACTGCCGATTGACGGCAGCGCAAGGGAAACCCCGATGATCGACCTGCATTACTGGACCACGCCGAACGGCCACAAGATCACGATCTTCCTCGAGGAGACCGGAACGCCTTACAGGATTTTTCCGGTGAACATCGGCAAGGGCGAACAGTTCACGCGCGAGTTCCTGGCGATCTCGCCGAACAACCGCATTCCGGCGATGGTCGACCACGATCCGCCCGACGGCGGCGCGCCGCTGCAGGTGTTCGAATCCGGCGCGATCCTGGTCTATCTCGCGGAGAAGACCGGCCGGTTCCTGCCCGCGGACATACGCGGCCGCACCGACGTGATGCAATGGCTGTTCTGGCAGATGGGCAATCTCGGGCCCATGTCGGGCCAGAACAACCACTTCAGCAACTATGCGGTGGAGAAGCTGCCCTACGCCATGGATCGCTATCGCAACGAGGTGAACCGGCTCTACGGCGTGCTCAACCGGCGCCTCGCCGACCGCTCCCATGTGGCCGGCGAGTATTCGATCGCCGACATGGCGATCTATCCGTGGATCGTGCCCTACGAGCGCCAGGGCCAGAAGCTCGAGGACTTTGCCCACCTGCAGCGCTGGTTCGAGGCGATCCGCGCGCGGCCGGCGGTGGTGCGCGCCTACGAGAAGGCGAAGGAGATCAATCCGAACCCCGGCGGCATCCGCACGGCGGAAGAGCGCGCTATCCTGTTCGGCCAGACCGCGGCCTCGGTGGAGGCGGCGGTGCGTTAGCCACTATGGCGCCCCTGGCGGGGTCACGCTTAGCAAAAGGGGCAACCACAACGGTTGCCCCTATGTTCGTGAGCGCACGCAAGATCGGCGCTAAGTGCCGCGGCCCCACAGCCCACAATAGCGGCGGGCGATGAAGGGCAGGCCGTTTTCATAACCCGGCCAGCTCGCATATTTCGGCAGCTTGAACTCCTTCTCGGCCGCGTCCCAGCATTTGCCGTCCTGGCCGAGCTTCTTCATCTCGGCGGAGGCCTCCTGCAGCAGCGCGAGCTGATCCTCGGCATCCTTCTTGGTGCCGAGCCGGCCGTTGGGCTGGCCGGGATGGCCGGGAATCAGCCGCTCCCAATCCATTGCCAGCACCTTCTTGATGAACTGCTCGGTTTCCATCGGATACATGTCGATCATGCCGCGGCCCGGCACCGATCCGACCGGGATCGTGTCGACCACGAAGATGATCTTCTCCTTCGGCAGCCGCATCACGATGGTCGAGTCGGAATGGTTGAGACCGTGATAGCTCAGCTCCAGCTTGGTGCCGCCGAGGTTGATGGTCTTGGTCTGGTCGAACACCTCGTCGGGCAGCACCGTGTTGGGATCGGCCAGCGGCGCGAGGCGCTCCTTGACCCGGCGATGGGCGATGACGCGGGCGCCCGCGTCCTTGAACGCCTTGCCGCCGGCGATGTGGTCGAAGTGGTGGTGGCTGTAGACCAGGTACTTGATCGGCTTGTCGGTGACCTTCTTGATCTCGTTCACGTAGTCCTGGCCGCCGGTGGGACGGCCGTAGGCGACCGGATCGGTGGCGATGACGCCGTCCTTGGTGACGATGAACATCGCCTGGTGATTGCCGTTGCGGAAGATGTAGACGTTGTCGGTGCCGTCGACCTTCTTGGTCTCGATCTGCGGCCGGGCCGGAGCCTGCGCCCAGGCCGGGCCGGCCACGGCCGTGAACACCAGCGCCGACAGCGACGCAAGTAGAGTTCGCGTCATGATTTCCCTCCCTCCCTTGGCGCGATCGGGCGGCCGTCGTCGCGGTCGCGCCAGCCGCCACGGCGACATTATGGGAACATACGCGGGAGGGGGTTATTCCACCAGCGGCGGCTACTTGCCGCGGGCCATCGGGGCGGGATGGCGGTCGCCGTTGCCGGCAATCTCGTCGTCGCCGAAGCTCTGGACAACGGCGCCGCCGCGCACGGCCCAGCTGGTCGAGTTTCCGGTGATCGTCGAGGCGCCGACGCGCAGCGTTGCGGTCGGGCCGGTCGCGACAATCCCGTTGCCCCGGCTGTCGGCGGCCACGGTGCGGACCATCGTCAAGCTGGTCGGCGCGCGCTCCGCGGTGGAATTGACGAAAAGGCCATACCCGTTGTTGGCCGCGACGCTTTCGCGCACGATTGCGTCGACGGTGCCGGTGCTGTCCTCGCCATTCACGAACAGGCCGACGCTGGTGTTGTTGTGGATCTCGAGGCGATCGAGCTCGGCCTGCACGGCGCCCGCGCCGCGCGGCTGGACGACAATTCCGAATCCGGCATTGTCCGCCACCAGCGTGTTCGCGAGCGCGAGGCGGCTGCTACCGGTCGGCATGAACTCGATGCCGTCGGCGGTGTGATCGCGGACGACGCAGTTCGTGAGGCTCAGCGCCTGGCCGGAATTGAACACGAGCCCGGTGCTGCCGCCGAAGCCGATCCCCTGGATGGCGAGACCGCGCAGGTTGACGGAGGCCGCCGCAGGCGCGTCGATGGTGACGCCGGTGGCGCCGGCCGACACCAGGATGCCGGCCTCGCCCCCGCCGCCGTTGACGATGCTGATCGACTTGGTGATCACCACGGGGCCGTAGTGGCCGGGGTCCAGCACGGTGACCTCGCCCTGCTCATCGGTCTTGTCATGGGCGCCCTGAAACGTGCGGCACGGCGTAGCGCGGTCGCAATTGTTGGCGTCGTTGCCGGTCGCGGCCGACACGAAGGTGCGCGACAGTTGCGCTTGCGCGGGTGCGGCCGCGAGGCACAATCCGAGGCAGAACGCCGCCGGCAGACCACACGCGAACAGCAGCGGCAGCCCGATCAGCGACATATGCTTCGACATGGGAGCTCCCCTGATTGCGTCGTCGCCGTCGCGACGGACCATGGCGTTGGTTGTCGAGATTCGATGCAGGTTCGAATGAGCCCGGCTCGCCTGATTTCACCGCCGCGCCCGGGTGTAAACGATGATTCCGCCTTGCGTTTCGGTGTCCGCCTTGTGCCCGTTTTGTGGCGCGAAGAATTTCGGGAACGGATGATTTTGGATTGAGAAACGTTTGATTTTGTCGCGATGGATTTTTCGGGTATCTCAAGGGAGAGGCGGACGGATGCCTATGCCGAAAATGACGCGGGTGGACTAGACTGATCGAGCTCAAGTAAAGAGGTGACGCATGAGTACAGCGCTTGCCACGCCTCCCACGGGGCGCCAGCGCTTGACCAGGATTTGGAAATACTCGCTGCGGCGGGTGCTGTTTCCGCTCTGCGTGCTGGCGCCGGCCGCCTATCTCTTCCCCAAGATCGCGCTCTTCTACGCGATCTGTGGTGCCTACGATGTGAGCCGCAGTCGCCCGTTCAATGCCGAATTGCTGCGGCGGTATTTCATCGGCAACGGCTTCGCAACGTGGATGCTGTCGCCGCTCAACATCCTGCTCGATCTACTTTCGCTGCCTTTCGTCAATAAAGGCGTCTATCGATTGGCGGACCTGCCGCCGGCCTGGCAGGACGAAGTGAAGCGCCTTATCCAGGCTGCGAACGATGCTGACCTCGTCCACCAGCTCGAAGAGCAGTCGAGGCAATATCAGCGCACGATGATCTTTTTTCGCTGGTACGGTATGAACGTCAATTCGTCCCTGAGCGTGCCTGCCTTCCACCAACCGTGGAAATACATCCAAACCATCGGAGTTTCAGTCTTCAACCGAAGGGTGACGACCTCGAAGCACTTCGGCTATCTGCGGGCATCGTTGCGCGTCCTCTACAATCTCAACGACATGAGCGACGCTTCAAGCTACATCGTCGTCGGCGACACCACCAACTACTGGCGCGA
>DATFWC010000498.1:0-11962 GCA_035259885.1 Xanthobacteraceae bacterium | reverse complement strand
CTTGTAGCGTAAATACAACACCCAAAATTTTTTTTTCGCGACGGCCATCTGAGGGGCGGATTTGTGTGTTCTCTCATCGGTTGAACCCGCTGCGGCGGGCGGGACTGTCTTCTCTGATGCCGGAGGCCTACGCAGTGAGCGTCGAGCCATTTAGAGGTGGGCGAGGTGGCACGATGACAATCGCAGAATACCCGCTCGAGGAAGAGAACGGGCTGAACGCTGGCGATCCTCGCGACGACGATATACGTCGGCAGTTCGCACTCGAGATCGACCGCGCGGCACTCGCCAACAGCCTCGACATGCTCTCGTTGGGCATTTTCCTGGTCGATGCCACCGGACGCATCATCCATGCCAATGTCAGCGGCCGCATCATGTTGTCGGAAGCCACCGTCATGCGCGGGCTTGGCGGCAATCTCGGCACTATCGATCCGCAGGCCAATCAAGCCCTGCTGGAGGCATTCGCCGCAGCCGGTGGTGGCGACCCGGCCTTGGGCCGCAAGGGCATCGCAGTCGCACTCAAGGCGCGCGGCAACGCGCGCTACGTTGCCAACGTGTTGCCGCTGGAGTTGGGCGCGCAGGGCGACGCAGGCGTGTCCGGTGCAGCAGTGGCCGCAGTCTTTGTCCACAAGGCGGTGCTGGATCTGACTTCGCTGCCCGAAGTGATTGCCAAAGAATATGGCTTGACCCCCGCCGAGCTGCGCGTCCTGTTTGCCATCATCGAGGTCGGCGGCGTGGGGAAGGTCGCCAAGGTGCTCGGAAGTTCCCAGGCCACCGTGAAGACGCACTTGCGGCACCTGTTCAAGAAGACTGGAACGTCCCGTCAAGCCGAGCTGGTCAAGCTCATGACCACGTATGTCTGTGATGAAGTCCTCCGCGGACAGGTTGTGAGGTGACGGCGCCGTGGTGGTAAAATCGCACTAGGCGACGGCGAGTCCTTGCTTCGGCATGCTCATTTCAAGGAAATAATTACTTCAAAACATGCCGCTCGGAGCAAGCTGTTTCCCGTGAAGGCTTCTGGTTGACTTCAAAATGGCGTTATGGTTGATAAAAGTGTGGAATAGCAAACATTATACCTGTATCGCCCGGAATTGACTTGATGGGCGCGACAAGGTCCTTAGAACGTGTTCGCTGCCACGGAGAGGTGGACTGAGAACACCAAAGTGGCGGCGACCGCGAGCGTCATCGGGGGGTGACGTTCTGTTCGAATTCACAGGGGGCCTGAGCGTTATAGGGGATTGATCACGTAGCTCGGACTGACCATGAGCAGGGTGGAGCCGTGCCACGTGCGGGTCGGCCCACGGCAATATCGCCACTCCCGCCCATGTTCTCCACAAAGAATTGCTGCCGACATGCTCTGACAGGTCGGCGAGTAGCCGCGTGATCACATCTGCCGGACCGCCGGAGGCGCAGGGACCGATCACGCACTTGGCCGCCTCCGATAGGCTTGTGCCCTTGCTGTGCGCGAGACCGCAGGAGGACGGTGCACACGATATCGCCGACAAGACCCGCGCTGAGACAGCGTTACGCCATCTCGGCAGCCCTGAAAAGATCGACTGCCCATGGACCTGTCTAAGCTGCCGCCACCGGCTGTTCTGCTCAAGAGTGCGCAGGCGCAGGCTCGATGCGCCGATTTGATCAAGTCCGAAAGCATCGAACTCAATCGCGGACTTCAGTCGAACGTACCGCCTCTCGGATATGTCAATTTGCTCGGCACTGACTTTCTCAGGACATTGATGTCTCTGGACGAATCGACATGGTTGGACGGTGGATGCGGTCATTTGCGCGCTCAGGTCGACGGCGTGACAAGATATCGTACATGGCTTCCACGGTTGCCAAGCATGGTTGCAACCACGACCATTCTCGACGAAGAGACGATCAGTGCTGCGGCTTTCCTGGGTGTCGTCTATGAACAACTGAAATCTGCAACGTTCTCCATGATACGCGGCAGTGTCGAGCTGCTCGACGAAGGCAAAGTCAAAGGTGTGGCCTTGATCTCCGACGTAATGGGTGATTTCGCGTATTCGCAGCATCCTGATCAAGTGCTGGCCAAGTATGTTTCGATGCTCAGACGGGGCGGTCAAGCCTTCGTGTACAGGCCGTGCAGCTGCAACATGTACGTCTCCGACGGTAACGATCAGCGTTGGAGTCTCGAGGAACTCGAGACGTGGCTTCATAGCTTCAGTGGAGTTAGAACCACGTTTGCCGAATGTGTCTTTGGTGGTCGGATCATCCGCATGGAACGTCTCGACGATCCAGTCGATGTGCCACGTCTCGAGCTCCTGCTCTACATACCAGGCAATCCACCGATCAGGATCTTTCGACCCGCCATCGCTGCGGCGGGAACCTGATCCTGACTTTCCATACTGCATTCGCGGCAGCAGCTGCTACCTGACCAGCTCGCAGTTCTGCAGCTCGGCAGAAAGAAGAGATCATCAACGTCGACGGCGCACTTAGGCTATGGCTATGGCCCAGACCATGGTCAACGCCATCCTCGGCAAGTAGCGGGTGGCGCGTCACTCCGCCTTCCACGGAATCACCTTGCGCTCGATCTCCTGGAACAGCACCGAGGTGATCAGGCCGAGAATGCCGACCGTGACGATGCCGACGAACATGGTGTCGACCTGCAGGAGCTCCCACGAGTTCCAGATGAGGTAGCCGATGCCGGTCTTGGAGGCGACGAACTCGGACGCCACCAGCACGATGAAGGAGACCGCAAGCGCGATGCGCAGGCCGGCAAAGATCATCGGCAGCGCGCCGAAAAACACGATGCGGGTGAAAATCACGGCCTGGCTGGCGCCGTAGTTTTTCGCCACGTCCCAATAGATCTTTTCGATGTTGGCGGCGCCCGCATAGGTGTTCACGACGACCGGAAAGAATACCGCGATCGCCACCAGGGCGACCTTGGAGGCATCGCCGAAGCCGAAGGCGAGCAGCAACAGCGGCATCAGGGCGATCTTGGGAATCGGAAACAGCGCCGCGATGAGCGGATCGACGAAGATGCGCACGGGTTTGAACATGGCCATGAGCAGGCCGATCGCCACCGCCGGCACCGAGCCGACCAGGAAGCCCGCGAACACGCGGTAGAGCGTCACCAGCACGTGCCATTCGAGCTCGCCGCTGCGCAGCAGCAGGAAAAAACGCTCGGCGATGTCGGTCGGTGCCGGAATGAAGCGGCGGTCGCCGATCCCGGCCCGGAGCAGAAGCTCCCAGACGACCAGGAGGCCGATGGGCGAGATCAGGTAGAGCAGGCGCTCGCGGGTTTTGGCGGAGAGGTTGGTCATGACGCGCGCGGCCTACGAGAGGTCCAAGAAGCATGCCACTTGCTCCACCTCTCCCCAGTGGGGAGAGGTCGGATCGCGACGCGGTCCGGGTGAGGGGGCAAGGGCTTATGGAGAGTCCCCTGCCCCCTCACCCCAACCCTCTCCCCAATGGAGAGAGGGAGCGCGCCGCGTCCGCGGTGAAGCTTGCGCATCATCCCTCCTCCTCCTCGCGCGCGCGCATCACCTCCTCCTCCAGCACGCGCCAGATGTCGAGCCGGAGCTGTCCGAAATCCGGCGAGGCGGCGAGCGTCACGAGGTTGCGCGGGTGCGGAAACGGCACGTCGATGATTTTTTTGATGCGGCCCGGATGCGCCGTCATGATCACGGTGCGATCGCCCAGCAGCAAGGCCTCCTCGATCGAGTGCGTGATGTAGACCACGGTCTTGCCGGTCTGCTCCCAGATGCGCACCAGTTCGGCCTGCAGGATCACGCGGTTCTGCGCGTCGAGCGCGGCGAACGGCTCGTCCATCAGCAGCATTGCGGGGTCGGTGACGAAGGCGCGCGCAATGGCGGTGCGCTGGCGCATGCCGCCGGAGAGCTGGTGCGGATAGTGGTGGCGGAATTTAGTCAGGCCGACGAGCTTGAGGGCTGCATCGACGCGCTCGGCCGCTTCGGCCGCCGGCACCCCGCGGGTCATGAGGCCGAAGCGGACATTGGTGACGACGTCCATCCAGGGAAACAGCCCGCTCTCCTGGAACACCATGGCGTTTTCGACCGCCCAGCCAGCGGCCTCCACCTTGATGTTGCCCCCGGTCTGGTGATCGAGGCCGGCCAGGATGCGCAAGAGAGTCGACTTGCCGCAGCCGCTGGGGCCGACGATGCAGAGGAATTCTCCCGGCGCCACCGACAGGCTGATGTTCTCCAGCGCGACCACGCGCGTCTGGCCGGTCGAAAACTCCTTTCGCAGCGCGACGATCTCGACCGCAGCGCCGCGCCGCTGCGCGACCATTCGGCTCCCCCCGTCAGCAACAACCGCGCAACGTGCTCGCCTTGTTCTCGACCGTGAACGGCCCGCTCCTCAGCGGCAGCCCGGAAGCTGGCTGTCGGACTTTTCCAACTTGAACGGCCCGAGCTTAGCCAGCGCATGGTCGACATAGCTGGTGTCGACCAGGCGCTCGGCGGAAAACTGCGCCTGAGTGAGCTTGTTCCTGGCGTACCAGGCCTGGATGTCGAGCATGCTGGCGACGTTGACGCGGCCGTCCGGGCTGCGCGCCGGCCACGGGTATTTGTGCAGCAGTTCCGGGCGGCGCTCGGTGCCGCTGCTGATGAGGACGTTGACCACCTGCTCGCGAGTCGAGCCGCCATGATAGGCCTGGCAATAGTCGCGGGCGCCGCGCAGCCACGCCGTGACGTAGTTGCGCACCAGTTCGGGATTCTTCTTCGCCCAGTCGCTGTTGACCATGATCACCGCGATCGTCATCGGCCGCGGCTCGACCAGCTTGTCGACGTCGGCGAACGGCACCGCCAGCTTCTGCTCCTCGAACTGCCAGACGAAGGGCGGAATGACGATGGCGCCGTCGATCGCCCTATTGGTGAAGGCCACGCCCATCTGGGTGAAGGGCAGGATCTTCACCTCGACGTCGTTGATGCTGAGGCCCACGGTCTCGAGAATCTTGCCCACCTCGTAGGTCGAGACCGAGCCCGGCCCATTGCTGGCGATCACCTTGCCCTTGAGCTGGCGGATGTCCTTGACCTGGTCCTTCAAGTCCGGCCGCAGCATCAGGTTATGGCCGATCGGCGTCGACACGCGATCGGTGACGATGGTCACCGGCAGATCCTTTTCGAGCGCATTGAAATAGCCGGCCGAGATGCCGCCGGCGACGATCTGGTAGCGGTTCTGCGCCAGCAGCGCGATGGCATTGGCGGAGGAGTCGAGATCCTCGATCTCGAGCTTGATGCCGAACTCCTTGAAGTAGCCGCGCTCGATCGCCATCAACTCGGCGGCGTTGGAGGTGGACCGCGCCATGCCGACACGCAACGTCGTCTCCTGAGCGAGCGCGGGGGGCGCAAGGCAGGCCGCTGCGATGCAGGTGAGAACAGCGAGCCTGCGACTCATGATCGGGTTCCTCCAGTCCTTGGCTTGGCGACATAGCGGCCTTCGTCGTCGCGGTCGACATCCATGCTGTGACGCAGCGCTTCCACGGCGCGCACGACCTCGCGCCCGTCGCGGCTCCCGACCGCGCTCATCAGCTCGACGAAGAATTTTGGGCCGTCGGCCAGTGCGGCCTCGACCGACGGAAAGCGTCGCCCGTCATAGCGCGGCGGTTCGGGAACGCGCGTCTCGAGCCGCGCGCCGGTGCCGAACGGCCAGGTCAGGTCGAAGCCGGCCTTGGCGCCGGTGCGGGTGCCAGGATTGAGCGACGGATCGAGCGGCAGCGTGCGCAGGCCGGACACGACGACGAGATCGCGGTCGGGCTGGAAGCGGGTGGCCAGCGCCCAGTCCATCTGCTCATCGGAAAAGATGTCGATGTCGGGATCGACCACGAACACGTTCTTGACGTTGACCAGCGCGCCGAAACAGGCCGCGATGGCGTTGCGGGCTTCGCCGGGAACGCGCTGGCGTAGCGACACGCGCATGTTGAACATGCCGCCGCTCGCCGGCGTCGCGTAGACGGCCAGCGGCTCGCGCACCGCGGTTTCCAGTGCGCGCCAGATCATCAGCTCCGTGCGGATGGCGTTAAGCAGCGCGGTGTCGGTGCGGCCGAGCGCGCGCCCGCCGATGGTCGAGGTCTGGAACAGCGCGTCGCGCCGCCGCGTGATCGCCGTGAGGTGGAACACGGGGTTGCGCTTGAGCGCGCCGTAATAGCCGAGGAACTCGCCGTAGGGCCCTTCGGGCTCGACATGGCCGCGCGCGTCGAGAAAACCTTCGAGCACATATTCGGCATCGGCCGGCACGCGGATGTCGTTGGTGACGCATTTGACGACCGGCAGCGGCGCGTCGCGCAGCGACGCCACCAGGCCGAGCTCGTCCACCGGGAAGCGCATGGTGGCGGCGACGTGGTCGATCGGATGGGCGCCGACGACGAAGCTTACCGGCAGCTCTTGTCCGGCGCCGGCGCTCGCTTCGTAGAGGGCGCGCAGGTCGCTGGGCGAGACGAGATCGATGCCGGCCTCGTGGCGGCCGCGCAGCATCATGCGGCGCACGCCGACATTGGTCCAGCCGGTCCTGCGATCGATCACGTAATCGATGGACGACGATATGTAAGGTGCGCCGTCGCTGCCGTGCTGAAGATGCACCGGCAGCGCCGTGAGGTCGGCGTCCCCGCCGGTGAGCACGACCTCCTGGCACGGCGCTTCCTGGCGCGTCACGTCGACGATGACGGGAGCCTGGCGCAGGCGCCGCTGGATCTCGGCCGTGAGGGCATTGGGTGCAACGCCGAAGGCCTGCGCAATGCGCGTGCGGCTGCCGGTGACGTTGCCAACCAGCTCCTGCGGCTCCGGCCCGACGGCGGAAAACCATACGGCCCTGGGGTTGGCCTCGAAAATATCGGCGACGTCGGCGAGATCGACGCGCTCGTGGCGCCGCTCCAGCTCGTCGGCCCCCAGGCTCTCGACAAAGCCGCGCAGGCGAAAACGGTTGACGTCCACGGCTTGCGCCTGTGCGTCGCGTCCCGGTTTTTCCGGAATGTTCATCCGTTTCCTCCCGCGGGCAACTATAGAGAAACGCCGTAGGGTGGGCAAAGGCGCGCTGCACCGCGTCATCAACCCGCGCGACGGTTGAAGCGCGTCGTGCCAACGCGGACCGCCATGCCAGACATGGTGGGCACGCGCGATCGCACTGCACTATGCGCTGATGGTGCGGTGTTTGCGCACGCCTTTGCCCACCCCACGGCGCGCCCGATGGAACTTTCGCCGCCTCGTCGCGGTTGTGTCCAGACGGCCAGCCACCCCAAATTTCCCATGACGGCACATCAAGGCACGGGCACGCGACCGGTCGCGATCTTCAGCGGTGCGGCGGCGCCGGTGGCAGCCTCGCCGCAGACGGAAGCCTTCTATGCCGAGGTGCTGCGCGAGCTCGAGCGCGCGGACCTGCCGGTGCTGCTGGCCGGCACCTATGCGGTGTGCGCCTATACCGGGATCCGCCGTCCGACCAAGGACCTCGACATCTTCTGCCGCGCCGGCGACTACCCGCGCATCCTCACGCACTTCCAGAACCTCGGCCATGCAATCGAGATCGAGGACGAGCGGTGGATCGCCAAGGTGCGCAAGGGCGAAGATTTTTTCGACCTCATCTTCGCCTCGGCCAACGGCACCATGCCGGTCGGCGACGCATGGTTCGCGCACGCCCGCCAGACGAAAATTCTCGGGGTGCCGGTGGCGGTCGTCAGCCCCACCGAGCTCATCTGGTCGAAGGCATTCATCCAGCTGCGGCATCGCTACGATGGCGCCGACATCGTCCATCTCATCCTCAAGCAGCACGAGGCCATCGACTGGAAGCGGCTGCTGTCCTTCATGGAGCAGCATTGGGAGGTGCTCCTGATGCACCTGCTCAACTTCCGCTGGGTCTATCCGACCGAGCGCGACCATATTCCGCGCTGGCTGATGGACGAGCTGCTCGATCGGCTCAAGCACCAGCTCGAACTGCCGCCGCCGCAGATGAAGATCTGCCGCGGCCGCATGTTCTCCCGCATCGACTACGAGATCGCTGTCGACAAATGGGGGTTCGCCGATGTGGGCGGCGAAGGAGAATGGCGCGATGACGAATAGCAAGCTCAAGGTGGCTTCGCTGGGCGACCTGCACGTCAGCGAGGACAGGCCACCGGCGCTGCGCGAGCTGTTCGGCGAGATTTCCCGGGCCGCCGACGTGCTCGTCCTGTGCGGCGATCTCACCGAGTTGGGCAAGCCGAAGGAAGCCGAAATCCTTGCGGAGGAATTGCGCGCCTGCTCGCTGCCCATGGTGGGCGTGCTCGGCAACCATGACTACGAGTCCGGCGAGGCCGACAAGGTAGCCGACATCCTCAAGAGCGCCGGCCTGCACCTGCTCGACGGCCAGTCCTGCGAAGTGGACGGCGTCGGTTTCGTCGGGGTGAAGGGCTTTATTGGCGGCTTCGGCAAGCGCATGCTGAGCTCGTTCGGCGAGACCGCGATCAAGACGCTCGTTGCGGAATCGCAGAACGAGGCGATGCGGCTGGAAAACGCCATGCGCGCGGTCAAAAGCGAGCGCGCCGTCGTGGTGCTGCACTACGCGCCGATCGCCGAGACGGTGGAAGGCGAGCCGCCGGAAATCTTTCCGTTCCTTGGCTCGTCGCGGCTGGCCGAGACCATCGACCGCTTCACGGTGAGCGCGGTCGTGCACGGTCACGCCCACCGTGGCAGATACGAAGGCCGCACGCCGGGCGGCGCGCCGGTGTACAACGTGGCGTTCCGCATCGAGAAGCCGACCGGCCGGCCGTATGCGCTGATCGAGGTGTGAGTTTCGTGGGGTCGGCCAAAGGCGCGCTTCTTCAGCGCGCCATGCCCAAGCGGACTACGTCGCGAGGAAAAGGGCGCGTGGGACCGCGCCGCTTCGCTCCGATTTGCCCGCCCTACGACTAGCCGCAGGCGAGCCTGGGTGCGATAATCGGAATGCCGTTTTGGTCCCAAACGCGGAGGAAGCCATGGCAAATGGCGAGGATCCAGACCAAGAAAAACGCGAAATGCGTGCAATGATGATATTTGCAGTCGCGGGTGTGCTGTTCATACTGGGACTGATGGGAGCCAACATGCTCCTCCACCCTGAAAAAGTGTGGGCCCCAACTGATGAGATGAGCAGCCAGTCGCGCGGAGCGCCATCGCAATAGCGGGCAGGTCAATCCTGCTTCACGCCCGACTCGCGCACGATGCGTTCCCACTTCGCGGCGTCGGCCTTGACCTGCTCGGCGAACTGCGCCGCCGTCATGGGCATGGGCTCGAGAAACGCCGCCTCCAGCCGCTTGCGCGCGTCGGGGTCGTCGTAAAGGCTGCGCACGTAGCCATTGAGCTGGTCGATGATCTCCTTGGGCGTCCCCTGCGGCGCGAACAGGGCAAACCAGGTTCCGACCTCGAAGCCGGGAAAGCCCTGCTCGGCGAACGTGCCGACGTCGGGCAGATAGGCCACGCGCCTGGGGCCGGCAATGCCGAGCACGCGGATCGTGCCCTGGCGCACCAGGTCGATGTACTGGCCGAGCGACACGAAGGTCATCGGGATATTGCCGCCGATGACGTCCGTCATGGCGGCGGTGGAGCCACGATAGGGCACGTGCACCATGTCGAGCGCGGCGCGGCGGTTGAACGCGTCGGCGGCGAGATGCGGCGTCGTGCCCACACCGGCCGAGCCATAGGCGACCGCATGGGATTTGGCGTAGGCGACAAATTCCTGGAGGTTTTTCACCGGCAGCTTGCCGTTCACCACGATGAACAGTGGCACCTCGCCGGCGGAGCCCACCGGCACCAGGTCGGTCAGCGGGTCATACGGCATGGTGCGGTAGAGGTAAGGGTTGATGACGATGTTGCCGGTGTTGGCGACACCGAGCGTGTAGCCGTCGGGCGCCGAGCGCGCGACCGCATCCATGGCGATGTTGCCGCCGGCGCCGGCGCGATTGTCGATCACCACCGTCTGCCCGGTCTTTGCCGTGATGTACTGGCCGAGCACGCGCGCCGCCACGTCGGTGATGCCGCCGGCCGAGGTCGAGACGATGATCTTGAGCGGCCGGGACGGATAATCCTCGGCCACAGCCGGAACAGCTCCGATCATCGCGACCATCAGCGCCAGCAGGCAGGTGAACGGCTTCATCGCTCCTCGCGCTTTTCTTGTGACGTTCCGGCGTCGCCTTGCCGATTCGCAATTATCAGTCGGCGCTCAAGCGGCAGCAACTGCCAGCCGAAGCGGTCGGCTACATAGCCCCAGATGCCCTTGGGCGCTTTCAGCATCACCACGATGGCCACGGCGCCGAGCATCAGGAGGTACAGGCTGCCGAGGTCGGCCATGGTCTGGCGCAGCATGAAGAACACGATGGTGCCGATGAGCGGCCCTTCGAGCCGGCCGATGCCGCCGATCACCGTGATGAAAATGACGAAGGCGGTCCAGTCGTTGACCGAGAAGGCGGTGTCGGGCGAGACCCGCAGCTTCTGCAGGAAGATGAGCGCGCCGACGGTGGCAGTGCCGAAGGCGGTCACCACATAGACCACGAGCTTGACGCGCGTGACGTCGACGCCGTTGGAGCGCGCCGCCAGCTCGTTGTCGCGGATGGCGGTGAGCGCCAGGCCGTAGCGCGAGCGCAGGAGCGCAAAAATCGCCGCCAGCACCGCGAACAGGATGGCCAGCGCCAGCCAGTAGATGATGAACTCGCGCTCCTGCCGGCTCGACCCGATGGACGTCACGATGCCGACCGGCAGGCTGATGCCCGAGCCGCCGCCCAGCGCCGAGACCTGCGAGGCAAGCAGGCGGAACACTTCCGCCACCACCCAGGTACCGATGGCGAAGTAGTGCCCGCGCAGGCGGAAGATCAGACCGGCGACGGGTGCCGACACGACGGCGCCGATGACGCCCGCGAGCGCGATGGCTGGGAGCGGGTGAATCCCCGCCAGCATGGTGAGGGCGAACAGCACATAGGCGCCGAGGCCGACATAGGCCTGCTGGCCGACCGAGACCAGGCCGGCATAACCGGCCAGCAGGTTCCACAGGCTGGCGAGCGCCACGTAGCTGAAAATTTCCGCCAGCAGGCGCAGTTCCTGGCGGCCGCCCCATGCCGGCGCGGCGGCAAGCACGACGAGGACAGCCGCGAGGACGGCGATGCCGATGCGGCTCGAACGCGTCGCGTGCGCGACATGAAATTCTTGTTGCGCCGCGCTCATGTCTGGATTTTCGGGAACAGGCCTTCGGGCCGCACCGCAAGCACGACCAGGAAGGCGATGTGTCCGGCGAGGAGCTGCCAGCCGGGATCGATCTGCGCCCCGATCGCCTGGGCCACCCCGAGGATGATGCCGCCGGCGAGCGTGCCCCACATGCTGCCCAGGCCGCCCATGATCACCGCCTCGAAGCCAAAGATCAGGCGCGCCGGGCCGATCGCCGGATCGAAATTGGTGCGCACCGCCAGGAACACGCCGGCGATCGCCACCACGGCGAGCGACACCGCCATGGCGAGGCCGAACACATGGGCGTTGTCGAGGCCGACCAGGCGCGCCACCGCTGGATCGTCGGACGTGGCGCGGAACGCGCGGCCGATCGCCGTGCGATAGAACATGAACTGCAGGCCGGCGATCACGATGAGCGCCACGAGGAACTGGATGAGCGGCAGCGTGCCCACCGCGATGCCGCCACCGAGCTGGATGCTGGCCACTTCGATCGGCCCGGCCTGGAGCCTGCGGCTGTCGGCGGTGAACAGTTCCAGGAGCCCGTTCTGAATGATGATGGAGAGGCCGAACGTCACCAGCAACGGCGGCAGCAGGTCGGGGCCGAGCGTCTGGTTGAGAATTCCGCGCTGGAGTGCGTAGCCGATCGCCGCCATCAGCGGCACGACGATCACCAGCGCGAGCAGCGGATTGATGCCGAGCGTCTCCGTCACCACCAGGGCGAGGTAGGCGGCGAGCACGATGAGGTCGCCATGAGCGATGTTGACCAGCCGCATCACGCCGAAGATCAGCGACAGGCCGGCGGCGAACATGGCGTAGAGCCCGCCCACCAG
>DATFWC010000497.1:0-3132 GCA_035259885.1 Xanthobacteraceae bacterium | reverse complement strand
CAGCGAGAACGGCGCCGCGCTCTGCGCGACTAGCGGCCCCCAAATCTGGAGGTTGTTGAAGCCAAACAGGATGAGGGCGATTGCGGCCGCCGACAGCACGACCCCGAAAAGGTCGATCCTGACGCTGGGCTGGCGCGGAATCGGCGTCAGGCGATAACTCAGGATCAGGACGACGACCGCCAGGAAGACGATCAGCCAATACGAGTAGCGCCAGCTCAAGGCCGTGGCGAGGAAGCCGGCGATGACGAAGGTGACCGCGCTGGCGACCGCGGGGATGCCCGCCAGCACACCCAGCGCCGTTTCCTGCTGTCGGCCGTGGTAGTTCGCGGCGATCAGCACCACCAACGTCGGCACAGCCGCGGCGGCGGCAACTCCCGCGATCGACTGAGCAGCGTTCATGGTGCTCGCGTCGGTGCTGGTCGCCATCAAAGCCATCGCCACGCCGTGCGCGACGACGCTTACTTGGAGCAGGCGACGCTCGCCCACGAGCTTGCCGATCTTGGCGCCCAGCATGACGAAGGCGGCGACGAACATCGAGTAGAGGAGGAGCGCGGTCGCCGCGGCGGTCGCCGGCGCGTTCAAGTCTTCGGAGAGCGGCCCGAGCGAAACGGGCAAGGCGCTGACGTTAATGGCCATCTGAAGTTGAGCGAGGACGATGACGATCAATGGCAACCAGGGCGCCCGGGTGGCGCGTTTGTCTCCAACGGCGGAGTCGGCAGTCAGATCCGGTGGTGTTGTCATGTGATCCATTTCTGGAGCTTCAAAGCCCGTTGCTGGTTGGTGCTCGCTCAATCATCACGAACTCAGGAGCAGGTCCGCTACTCCCACGCGGACGCCACTCCCTTCGCCCCCAACACGTCAGCCCTCGACTGGCGCCGGCTATCCCCACGACCGGGGACTGACCAGACCGAATTTCACCTTCGACGATCTGCTCGCGCCCGGTGTTCCGGGGCCGCAAGCGCGGCGACGAGTTTCGCTTCTGATCGCCGGCGCGGACCGCCTCACAACGGCAGCAGCCACGGCACCAGCATCACGCTGACGATCAGAACAATCAGCGAGAACGGCACGCCGATCCGGACGAAGTCGCTGAACGTGTAGTGTCCAGGCGCGACCACGAGCGCGTTCACCGGAGACGACACCGGAGTCATGAACGCGGTCGAGGCTGCCAGCGCCACGATCATCGCGAACGGATAGGGCGAGGCGCCCAATTCCTGCGCGACCGCGAGCGCCACCGGCGCCATCAGCACGGCTGTCGCGGTGTTGGAGATGAACATTCCGAGCAGGGCGGTGATGGCAAAAAGCGTCGCCAGCACGAAGTGCGGGCGTGTGCCGGCCGTCAAGGCCCGCAAGCCGTGCGCAGCGAGCGTGACCCCGCCGGTGCGCTCGAGCGCGATCGAAAACGGCAACATGCCGACGATCAGCACGATCGTCTTCCAATCGATGGAACGATAGGCGCTATTGAAGTCGATGCAGCGCAGCACCCCCATCAGCAGGCAACCGATGAGCACCGCCTGGACATTGGGAATGACTCCGCTGACCATCAACCCGACGACAAGCGCGAGGCAAGCCAGAGCGTAGACGGCTTTTTCGGGCGCCGGCAGCACCGCGTCGCGCCCGACGGCCATATCGAGAATCACCAGGGGGCTGCCGTCCGATCGGAGCTTCTCGAGCTCCCGCCATGGTCCGATCAACAGCAACGTGTCGCCGATCGCCAGCGGCTCATCCAGAAATTCGCGGCCGTAAGCGACGATGCCCCGACGCAAGCCGATCACGGTCAAATTGAAACGCGTGCGGAATTTGGCATCGGCAATCGTCTGGCCGACGAGGTCGGATGTCGCCGCCACGATGACCTCGGCCAGGCCGATTTCCTGCGAGCGGTCGGCGAAATCGGCGCCGCGCAGCGGTATTTCTTCAAGCGCGAAGCGCTCACAAATGGATTGGATGTCCGAATCTGACGCGGCATAATCGATGAGCAGGACGTCGTCCGCTTGCAGTTCCGTCTTTGCCGTCGGCTGCATGACCTCGCGGGCGAACCGGCGGCTGCGCTCGATCGCAACGATATCGGCGCCGGACCATCCCCTCAGGTTGAGCTCATCCAGGGTCTTGCCGGCCAGCGGCGACTGTGCGGTTATCCGCAGTCGCCGCTCACGGTCGGCCAGCTTGTACTCGTCGATCCAGGTCGCAAGGTTCGGGCGGCTGGAACTTGATGCCGGCGTGGCGGCATCGTGCAGCCAGCGCCGGGCGACGCTCATGTAGAGGATGCCGAGCAGCAGAATCGGCAGCCCGAACGGCGTGAAGCTGAAAAAACGGAATCCTTCCACGCCGTGGCGCTCGAGTTCGCTATTCACGACCAAATTCGGCGCGGTCGCAACCAGGGTCATCATTCCACTGATCAACGCGGCGGCACTGAGCGGCATCATCAGCCGGCCCGGACCGATGCCGGTGCTCTGCGAGATGCGCAACGCAACCGGTATGAAGATAGCCGTGACGGCCGTCGAGCTCATGGTCGCCCCGATCGCGCCCACGACCACCATCAGCAGCACGATCAGGCGCACTTCGCTCTTGCCCGCCTTGGCGATCAACCAGTCGCCCAGCCGCTGGGCAACGCCAGTGCGGACCAAGCCTTCGCCGAGCACGAACAGGGCCGCGATCAGAACGATGTTCGAATCGCTGAAACCGGCCAGGGCCTCCCCCATCGTAAGGATGCCGGTGAACGGCAGCGCCACCAGCATGATTAGTGCGACCGCGTCCAGGCGCGGCTTGTTGATCGCGAACATCACGATCGCAGCGCCGAGAAGCGTGAGAACGATCAGAAGATCAGTCATGACCGCCATGAGCAGCCGCTGCGCGTTCCCCCCGTGCGTGTTGACCCTCGAACGCATCAATGGCGTGATCGACCAGATCGACCGACACGTTGAGCGGCATCACGCCCGAATAGCTCATCATAGCCGCCTCTTCGGCGGGCGATGGGGGCTCGGTGCGCCAGCGAGAGCCGCGGCGGGCGAGACGATGCCAAATTCGCGTAACTGCTCCGCATACTCCCGCAGCCGATCCTGAACCAGCCGGTGCACCGTCCCCTCTGGAAACGTGCCGTCCGCTGCCCGTTCGCCGGCCACCCGCTCCGTCAACAAC
>DATFWC010000496.1:0-13130 GCA_035259885.1 Xanthobacteraceae bacterium | reverse complement strand
GGCGCCAACGGCGTGACCGGCACCAGCGAGGTCGTCAAGTCGGCGCCCGACGGCTACACGCTCCTGGTCGTCTCCTCGTCGTTCGCGGTCAATCCGAGCATCTACCGCAAGCTGCCCTACGATCCGCTCCACGATCTCGAGCCGGTCACGGCGATCTGTGCCACCGAGGGCTATATCCTGGTGGTGCATCCGTCGGTGCCGGCCACGACCGTGCAGGAGCTGATCGCGCTGGCGCGCAAACCCGGCAGCAATCTCTCCTACGGCTCGCCCGGCGTCGGCAACACGCTGCACCTCACCGGAGCGCTGCTCAACGCGCGCGCTGGCACCGACATGGCGCACGTGCCGTATCGCGGCGCCGGGCCGGCGATCACGGATCTGGTCGGCGGCCAGATCCAGGTGATGTTCGTCACCACGCCGCTCGGCCTGGCGCATATCCAGGCCGGGCGGCTGCGCCCGCTCGGCTATACCAATGCGCACCGCGCGTCGTTCCTGCCCAACGTTCCCACCATGGAGGAAGCGGGCTTTCCCGGTTTCGTCCTCGACGGCGGCTGGTACGGCCTGTTCGCGCCGGCCGGAACGCCGGGCGACATCGTCGCGCGTCTGCACCACGAGGTGGAGGTCGCGCTGAAATCCAGCGAGGTGCGCGAGCGCTTCGCGCCGCTGGCGCTCGACCCCATTGGCAGCCCGCCCGCCGAGTTCAAGACCTTCGTCGCCGGCCAGGTCAAAATGTTCGGCGAGCTGGTGCGCCTGGCCAAGATCGAGCCGCAGTAGCCGGATTTTCGTCAGTGCCGGGCTTGACCCGCCGTATTGCGGCGACTCACCGTTTGATGGATGCGCGGGTCAAGCCCGCGCATAGCGCGTAATACATCTTGAGACGAGTCATGCAGCGCGACTGGCACCCGTTGCCTGCCGAAAATCTGCCGGACCGGCTGATCCTGTTCGACGGCGTCTGCGTCCTGTGCTCGCGCTGGGTCGACTTCATTATCAAGCGCGACGCGGCTGCGCGCTTCCGCTTCGTTGCCATCCAGACGCCGCTCGGGCGTGAGCTCGCGACACGCTTCGGCATTACGCCGCACAATCCGGAAAGCAACGCCATCGTCGTCGATGGTTGTGCGTACTTCAAGTTTGATTCGGTGCTGGTCGCGCTGGCCGAATTGCCCCGCTGGCGGTGGACACGTGTCGGATGGCTGCTGCCGAGGAACGTGCGCGACTTTGTCTATGACCGTGTTGCCCGCAACCGCTATCGCGTGTTCGGCCGCCGCGACGAATGCCTCGTCCCGGCCCCCGAAGTGAAGGCCCGCTTCCTCGATCTCGGCACCGGGCGCAGGGAGCGGTCGTGAGCCGGCGGGTCGTGGTCATCGGCGGCACCGGCGCGTTCGGAGCGCGGCTGGTCGAGGGTCTCGTGGCGACGACCGACCTTGCCGTCGTGATCGCGGCGCGCCGCATCGATCCGGCCAACGAACTCGCGGCGCGGCTCAGCGCGAGCCATCCCGGCGCCGCGATCGAAACCTGTGCGCTCGATGCCGGCCGCATCACGGCCGACGATGTGCGCCGGCTCGCGGCGTGGTGCGTCGTGCATGCGGCTGGTCCGTTCCAGGGCGCTGGGCCGCGCGTTGCCGAGGCCGCGATTGCGGCCGGCTGCCACTACGTCGACATCGCCGACGCGCGCGATTTCGTCGCCGCGTTTCCGCGTCTGGACGATGCGGCGCGGGCAGCCGGCGTGCTCGCCGTGACCGGCGCCAGCACGACGCCGGGCCTGACCGAGGCCGTGCTCGACACCTTGGTGCGCGACTGGCAGCGCGTCGACCGCATCGAGATCGCGTTGTCGCCGGGCAACCGCCAGCCGCGCGGCCTGTCGGTCGTCCAGGCGATCCTGGCCCGCGCCGGACAGCCGGTGCGCGTGTTCCGCCACGGCGCGTGGACCACGGCGCGCGGCATGGGCCTGCTGGCGCGCTGCCGCATGCCGGGGCTCGGCCGCCGCTGGCTGTTTTTGATCGACACGCCGGATCTCGACCTGATGCCGCAGCGTTTCGCGCCGCGGCGCGAGGCGGTGTGGCGTGCCGGGCTCGAACTCGGCGTGCTGCATCTCGGTGTTTGGTTGCTCAGCCGGCTGGTGGCGGTGCGGCTGCTGCGAAGTCTCGTGCCGCTGGCGCGGCCGCTGCGCGCCATGGCCGAGTGGCTCTCGCCGTTCGGCTCCGCCCGCGGCGGCATGATGGCGACGGCGCAGGGTCTCGACGCAGCAGGCCGCAGCGTGACGGCAACCTGGAGCCTGGTCGCCGAGGCCGACGGGCCCAATATCCCGATCCTGCCGGCGCTGGCCATCGTGCGCGCGCTGGCCGCGGGACGGCTCGACCGGACCGGCGCCATGCCGTGCGCCGGCATGCTCGCGCTCTCGGACATCGCGCGCGAATTCGCCCGCTTTCGCATCGTCACCCGCACGATGGTGCGGCCGCAGGCCGTGATGCCGCGCGCGCTCGGCTGCGCCTTCGACACCCTGCCGGAGGTGGTCCGGCGCGGCCATCTTGTGGATGGCACGCGCGTGCTGGAGGGCCGCGCCGCGATTGTCGGCGCAGCCTCGGCAGCCGGCCGCGCGCTGGCGTGGCTGATCGGATTTCCCGCAGCGTCGGCCGACGTTCCGGTCTCGGTGGAGATGCGCGTGGACGAGAGCGGCGAGGTGTGGACGCGCAACTTCGGTGGAAAAGAATTTCGCAGTCGCCTGGCGCCGATCGCGGGGAGGCGGAACCGGATTACCGAAAAATTCCGCTGGCTCACCTTCGATCTCGCCCTGACTGCGAACCCGGCCGGCCTCGACCTCAAAATCACCGGCGGCCGAGTTGGGCCGCTGCGGCTGCCGCGGTTCCTGCTCCCGCGCTCGCAGGCCACCGAGCGGGTCGATGCCCGCGGACGGTTCTGCTTCGACGTGCCGATCGCGATGCCGGTCGTCGGCCTGCTGGTTCACTATCGCGGCTGGCTCGTTCCGCGGCCGGCCGACGCGCCGCCCGGCGCGGCAGATGCCGCCGTCGTGGCGGCAACCTAGCGCTCATCCAGGCCTTTGCCGTCCCTTTAACGTTACCGGCAGCATTCGGCTGAGTTTCGCCGGACGCCACGCTATCCTGAAGCTGCTGTGCAAGCGGCGGAGCGTTGTCATGCGGAAAAAACTGTTCGGCCGCGCCGGCCTCGTGGCGCTTGCGGCGCTCATCGTACCGACGAGCGCAATGGCGCGCGACGTGGTGGCGTTCGACGGCGGCTATTCCGGCGGCACCATCGTGGTGGTGCAACATCAGCGCCGGCTCTACTACGTGCTCGGCAACGGGCAGGCGATCCGCTATCCGGTCGGCGTCGGCCGCGCCGGCAAGCAGTGGGCCGGCGCCACCCGCATCGACGGCAAATACGTCCGGCCGGCGTGGTCGCCGCCGCGCGAAGTCAAGCGCGACAAGCCCTCGCTGCCCGATGTCATTCCCGGCGGCAGCTCGCGCAATCCGATGGGCGCCGCGGCGCTGACGCTGGCGGGCGGCGAATACGCCATCCACGGCACCAACGTGCCGCGCTCGATTGGCGGCAACGTATCGTACGGCTGCATCCGCATGTACAATGAGGACATCACCGACCTGTATGCGCGCGTGCGCGTAGGCACGCCGGTCGTCGTGATCCGGTAAGCCTCAGCGATAGAGATCGGCACGCGTCGGGGGCAGCCCGGACGGACCGCGCCGGCGTTTCGACGCCAGCGTCTGGAACAGGCACACGCCGTTGCGCTGGAATGCGATCGAGCACGCCGCGAGATAGATCAGCCACATCCGCGTCTTCGGCTCCCCGACTTCTCGCACCGCCTCGTCGTAGCGCGCCAGCAGCCGGTCATGCCAATGCCGGCACGTTCGCTGATAGTGCTCGCGCCAGGCCTCGACGTCGTGCACCTCGAAGCCGTTCTGCTCCAGCATGGTCACCGTGTTGCCGATGTGGTCGAGCTCGCCACCGGGGAAGATGTACTTGGTCAGCAGCGCGAATTCCGGCCGCTTGCGGCGGAACGTGCGATCGTCGCGCTTTGCCGGCCGCGTGATGGCGTGGTGGAGGAAAAGCCCGTCGGGTTTGAGCACGCGTTGAATGGTGGCGTAGTATTTCGGGTAGTTGTCGATGCCGATGTGCTCCTGCAGCCCGATCGCCGCCACCTTGTCGAACTGGCCCTCGACCAGCGAGTAATCCTTGAGCTCGACCTTGACGCGTCCCTCGAGGCCGAGCCGCTTCACCTTCTCCTGCCCGTACGCCACCTGCTGCTCGGACAGAGTCACGGCGTGGGCGGTAACGCCGTAATGTCGCGCCGCGTAGCACGACAGCGCCGCCCAGCCGCAGCCGATGTCGAGCATGTGGTCGCCCGGCTTGAGGCGGAGCTTGCGGCAGATGATCTCCAGCTTGTCCTGCTGCATCCGGTCGATGTCGTTGTTCCAATCGGTGCAGTAGGCGCAGGTGTAGACCATCTCCTGGTCGAGCCAGAGCGCGTAGAACGCGTTCGACACGTCGTAGTGATAGGCGATGTTCTTCTTGTTCTCGGCTGGGCTGCCGTCGCTCGGCCGCTCGCTCGGCTGGTTCTCCAGCGGCCAGGGTCCGCCGCGCGACACGAATAGGAACGGCAGCAGCGCGCGCAGCGCCAGGCCCTTGTCGAGGCTGCGCAGGAAGTCGCGCGTTCGCTTGGCGCGCCGCACGCCGGCGAGGTCGAAGAGCGTCCCGTTGACCACATCGAGGCGGCGCGCCACCCACAGCTGCCCCAGAGTCTCGACCGTCGGGCGGCGGACCAGCGCGGCAACGACGCCCTCGTCGGCGATCCTTGCCGCCAGGGCGCCCGGCGCCAGCGTCGCCGGCACGGTCGAGCCGTCCCACAGCACGAAACCGATATCGAGGCCCAGGCGCTCGCGCGCGTGCTCCAGGACCTGCTTGAATCCGGCGAGGCGTCGTTGTGCGGCGTTCAATCCGTTTCTCCCGTCCAGATGGCATGGCTCCACTCGCCGATCCGGCGCGCGGCGTCAACCCGGGATGTCCGCCGGGCTCCCGGTGGACATCGGCTTTCTGCAGAAAATGCGACCGTGGTCTAGATGTGCTGTGCCGCGGTCGCCGTGCCGTGGGTCAGCGCCGCGATCTTGCGCGTATGCAAGACCTCGCTGCGCGCCCCTTCATTGTGGGTGAAGATTTCGAGCGTCTCGGTCTCGTCGTCGCTGACCGGCGTCAGCGCCCGGTCGGTATACTGGCCGGGCCGCGCGGTGCGGCGCGCGCGCCGGACCATCAGCTCGAGATCGAGCCAATGATTGAAGACCCGCGCGTGCTTGGAAACGATCTCCCACGCGTAGCGGGGATAGAACCTCCACACCGGCTCGAGCGGCAGGCCGGGGCGGCGGTCGCGCCGGTACTTCAGGCGCATCACCCCGCACTGCAGCGGGTGCAGCTTTTCCACCGCATGGACCGATGAGAAGAACCACAGCACCGCCTGCAGCCGCGACAGGCCCATGTTGCTTGCCGCGCCGCGCCGAATGATCGTGTCGAGGTGCTGGCGCGTGTAGTAGGTGTCCCACGCCGCGTTGTAGATGCCCTCCCACTCTTCCTGGGTCATCCGGGGATGCGCGGCGACCACATGCTCCAGGTCGTACTTATTCATGTCGGGATCCATCCACACGCCCTTCTGCCACAGGACCTTGTGATCCTCCGATCCGGGCAGCGGCGTGAGGAAGAAGAATTCCAGGATGTCGAGCGGTAGCTCGTTCTTGATGATCTCGATGTCCTCGCGGATGGACTGAGGCGTGTCGCCCGGGAAGCCGAGGATGTATCCGGCAAAGGTGATGACACCGGCATTCTTCCAGGCCAGCAGCATCGCGCGGTATTCGGTGATCTTGTTCTGCCGCTTCTTGGCCGCCATCAGATTGGCCGGGTTGATGTTCTCGAGCCCGATGAAGACGCGCGTGACGCCGGCGCGGGCCGCCTTGGCGACGAAGTTGGGGAGCTTGTGGCACAGGGTGTCGACCTGGATGATGAGCCGCACGTCGATCTTGTCGCGCTCGCGCAACTCGATGATGCGGTCGAAGATCGGCTCCCAGTCCTTGTTGCGGGCGAAGTTGTCATCGGTGATGAAGAAGCGCGTCACGCCTTCGGCATAATGGCGGCGGATCAGGCCCTCGACGTCGTCCGGCGAGCGGCGCCGCGACTTGCGGCCCTGCACGTTGATGATCGTGCAGAACGAGCACTGGAACGGGCAGCCGCGCCCGGCATCGAAGCTGGCATGATGGTTGATGGTGCGCGCGACCGTCCGGGCTGGCAGATAGGGCGCCGGCGTCGATTCGATCGACGGCAGGTCGGTCAGGTGATTGTAGATCGGCGCCAGCGTTCCGGCCGCCGCGTCCTGCAGCACCCGGTCCATGCGGCCATCCTCTGCCTCGCCGGCGAACAGCGAGCAGCCCATCTCGAGGGCGGCCTGCAGGTCGGCCTGTATCTCCGGCAGCATGGCGAGGCAGCCCGATACATGGAACCCGCCGATGGCGACCGCGATGCCGGCCTCGCGCAGCGGCCGCGCGATGTCGAGCGCCCGCGGAAACTGGTTCGACTGCACACCGACCAGCGCGACCAGGCCGAAGCCGTCGTGGCGCCGAAACGCCGCGATGATGTCGGCGATCCGCACCCGCGTATTGGTCTCGTCCGTGGCCGAGATGTCGACCGCAACGTCGGAACCGAGCACTCGCCGCTCGGCGGCGTCCAGCGCCAGCGTGTAGACGCTCGCCAGCGAGTTCGACGGGACGATCGAGCGCCACCATTGGATGACGTAGCCGTCGTCGTCATAGTGCGATGGCTTGATGAGGACGAGCTGGAACCGGCGCCTGATTGTGTTCGGTGCCAACATCTCGCTTACGTCCTACGCCTGATCCGTCACCGCCTACGCCTGATCCGTCACCGCGATCGGCCCAATCGGTATCACAGACCCAATGGCGGGAAAACCCGCAACGCGACGGGCGCCAAGCAATGCCCGCATCTGTGGTTTTTGGGTCATGCCGGCGTGTCGCGCGTCGTGCGGGCCGCGCCATCAGCAATGCAATGGGCTGGCCGCACCGCGCCGTCCGCCCGCATGGGGCCGCGCGCCACGCCGCGCTGTGCAGCGCCGCCGGCATGCGGACGAGCCTCTAGGAAATTTTGCAGATCGTAGGATTATTTAAAGGGCCGAGAGGCACAAGGCGGTTTGAGCCGGCCGCGGACGTGGCGTCGCACCCGGGCGCGCCGATCTTGCGGCCGGAAGCGGCGGTTCCCATTTGCCCGCCGATTCGCCGGGCCCGTGCCGGCGTCGGGGGAGAGTCATGAGCAACTATCTGCGCACAGCCGTTTTGCTGGCAGGGCTGACCGCCTTGTTCATGGCCATCGGTTACCTCATCGGCGGCCAAGCCGGCATGATGATCGCGCTGCTGATCGCCGTGGCGATGAACCTGTTCAGCTACTGGAACGCCGACAAGCTCGTCCTCTCCCAGACCGGTGCTCACGAGGTGGACGAGCGCGCCGCCCCCGAGCTCTACGCCATGGTGCGCGACCTGGCGCGCAACGCCGGCCTGCCCATGCCGCGCGTGTACATCATCGATGATCCGCAGCCCAACGCCTTTGCTACCGGCCGCAATCCCGCCAACGCCGCCGTTGCGGTGACCGCGGGCCTGCTGCAGACGCTCACCCGCGAAGAGGTGGCGGGCGTGATGGCGCACGAGCTGGCGCATGTGAAGAACCACGACACCCTGACCATGACGATCACGGCGACCATCGCCGGCGCCATTTCCATGCTGGCGCAATTCGGCATGATGTTCAGCGGCGGCCACCGCGACAGCAACAGCGGCATGGGGATAATCGGCTCGCTGCTGCTGGTCATCCTGGCGCCGATCGCCGCCATGATCGTGCAGATGGCGATCAGCCGCACGCGCGAATACGCCGCGGACCGGCTCGGTGCCGAGATTTCCGGCGAGCCGGAATGGCTCGCGTCGGCGCTCGCCAAGATCGAGCAGGCCGCGCACGCGGTGCCCAACGAGGCCGCCGAGCGCAATCCGGCACTTGCGCATCTGTTCATCGTCAATCCGCTGTCGGGCGAACGCATGGACAACCTGTTCTCGACTCATCCGGCGACCGAGAACCGCATCGCCGCGCTGATGCAACTGGCGCGGCAGATGGGCAAGTTGAACGCCGGCAGTGGACGCCCGGCGTCGGCGGGCGCCGCGCCGCGCGGCCCATGGGGCGGCTCGTCGGCGCGAGGACCGTGGGGCTGACGTGCCGGCGCGAACGGCTGCTTGAACCGGCAAAGTGAATGCGTCCACTGTCCTTATGGGGGACGAATGATTCGCATTCACGCCGTCAGTCGAGCTCAAGCCTAGATGTCTCGTCCCCAGAGGTTCACTGTCAGCGAAGTCCCCGGGCTCGCCGCGCGCCGCATCGCGGTCGACATCCTCGACGGCGTCCTGCGGCGCCATCGTCCGCTCGACGACCATTTTGACGGCGAGCATGCGCATCCGGGCCTGCCGGCGCTCGCCGATCGCGACCGCGCGCTGGTGCGCAAGCTGGTGGCGACCGTGCTGCGTCGCCTCGGCACGCTGCGCGGCCTGCTCGGCGCCGCGCTCGATCGCGGTTTTCCAGCCGACGCGCCGCGGCTCGAACTCATCCTGCTGGTCGGGGCCGCGCAGATTCTCTGGCTCGACGTGCCGGATCACGCCGCCGTCGATCTGGCGGTGCGGCTGGCCCAGGCCGACCGCCGAGCCGCCCGCTATGCCGGGCTCATCAACGCCGTGCTGCGGCGCATCGCGCGCGAGCGCCCGCCGCAGGCGCTCGAACCCGGCCTCGACACGCCCGACTGGCTGATGCGCCGCTGGACCCGCAGCTACGGTTCCGCCATCGCCTGCGCCATCGCTGAGGCGCATAGCCATGAGCCTGCGCTCGACCTGACGGTGAAGAGCGATCCGGCCGGCTGGGCCGCCAGGCTGCGCGGGCGCGCGCTCGCTACCGGAACCGTGCGCCTGGTCGCCCACGGGCCGGTGCCGCGGCTGCCCGGCTACGCCGAGGGCGCCTGGTGGGTCCAGGATGCGGCCGCGGCCCTGCCGGCGCGGCTGTTCGGCGACCTGCGGGAGCGCCAAGTGGCCGATCTTTGCGCTGCGCCCGGCGGCAAGACCGCCCAGCTCGCGCTCGCCGGCGCGCAGGTCACGGCTCTGGAACGCTCCCCCGGCCGGGTCGCCCGGCTGAACGACAACCTGGCGCGGCTCGCGCTCGCGGCCGAGGTCGTCGCGGCCGACGCCCTGGAATGGCAGGGCGGTCCCTTCGACGCCGTGCTGCTGGACGTGCCTTGCTCGTCCACCGGGACGATCCGCCGACACCCGGACATCCCCTATCTCAAGCGCGAGGAGGACATTGCGGCCCTGGCTGCGGTGCAACGGCAGCTCATCGACCGCGCCGTGGCCCTCACCCGGCCGGGCGGAACCCTGGTCTATTGCAGTTGCTCACTGGAACCGGAGGAGGGCGAGGACCAGATCGCGGCCCTGCTGGAGCGCGAACCCGGCGTGCGCCGCCGGCCGCTGGCGCCCGCCGAAATCCCCGGTTTGGCGGAATTCGTCACCGAAGCGGGCGACTTGCGCACTTTGCCCTGCGGTTTTCCCGATCCCGACCCGCGCATGGGCGGTCTCGACGGCTTCTACGCTGCCCGATTGCAGCGGTTGTGAGGTTTTCCCCGGCGCCTTGCCGCCGTGTTGGCCGCGGTAGGGCCGTTCGCTATGTTGCGGCCTTCGGGTGTAACCCTTTCGAGGTGGGGAGGAGAGCCGGTCCATGTCCCGCGGACAGATCGCGGAGCGTGCCAAGCTCTCCGTATTCCTGGCGCGCCGGGCGCTCATGCTCGCCCTCGCGCGGCTGAATGCACACCCGTTCGTGCGCTGGCGCTTCGCCTCGACCGGCACCGACCGGCTGCTCATCGCGCCGCAGGACCTGCGCACCGCCGACCCGACCCGGGCGAGCGAGATCTACGCCGGTCGCTTCGCTTTCGCGGGAAAAGTCGTCATTTGTGATGGGCGTTCGCCATTCGCGATGCTGCCGCCGTCGGACGAATGGGCCGAGGTTCTGTTTGGGTTCGGCTGGCTGCGCCACCTGCGGGCGGCCGAATCCGGCATCACCCGCGCCAATGCCCGCGCCCTGGTAGACGAATGGATTTCACTGCAGAGTTCCGGGGATTCGATCGCTTGGCGGCCGGAGGTCACGGCACGCCGCATCATGTCCTGGCTCAGCCAGGCGCCGCTCGTCCTGCACGATGCGGACGCCCGCTTCTACCGCCGGTTTTTGCGCAGCCTGACCCGCCAAGTCCGCTATTTACGTCGTACCGCCGCAAATACGCGCGACGGCCTGCCGCGGCTTCAGTGCATTATCGCATTGACGGCCGCCGCGCTGTGCATGGCCGGGCAGGAGCGGCTGCTCAAGTCGACGGCGCGGCGCCTGGTCGATGAGCTACAGCGGCAGATTCTTCCCGACGGCGGACACATCAGCCGCAACCCCGGGACGCTGATCGACCTCCTGCTCGATCTCCTGCCATTGCGGCAGGCGTTCGCGGCGCGCAACGTGGTGCCGCCGCCGGCGCTCAACAACGCGATCGACCGCATGATGCCGATGCTGCGCTTCTTTCGCCACGACGACGGCAACTTTGCCTTGTTCAACGGCATGGGGCCGACGTCGGGCGACCGCCTCGCCACCGTGCTGGCCTACGACGATGCGCGCGGCACGCCGGTGGCGAACGCGCCCTATTGCGGGTACCAGCGTCTGCAGGCGGACGGCATGGTCGTGATCGTGGACACCGGGCGCCCGCCGCCGATCGCGTTGAGCCAGGAGGCGCATGCCGGCTGCCTGTCGTTCGAGCTGTCGTCGCAGCAGCATCGCATCGTGGTCAACTGCGGGCTGCCAGCGACCAACCGCGAAAGCTGGCGCCAGCTCGCCCGCGCCACCGCGGCGCATTCGACGGTGACGTTCAACGACAGCTCGTCGTGCCGTTTTCTGAGCTCCGGCTCGCTGCAGCGGCTGCTCGGCATCCCGATCGTCGCCGGGCCGAGCGAGGTTCCGGTCATGCGCGACGACCGCGGCGCGGCCATCGTGCTGCGCGCGTCGCACGACGGCTATGGACCGCGCTACGGCGTTGTGCATCAGCGCACGATCCGGCTGGCGCGCGACGGCGGCCGCCTAGACGGGGAGGATGCATTCCTGCCCGAGCAGGGCGAAAGCCTGTCGTCGAACCGGCCGGATGCCTTCGCGATCCGCTTCCATCTCCATCCGGCCGTGAAGGCGAGCCGGCTGACCGACGGCCACAGCGTCATGCTGATGCTGCCGAACCGGCAGGTGTGGAGCTTTACCGCCTATGAGAACCGGGTCGAGGTGGAGGAGAGCGTCTATCTCGCGGCCAGAGATGGACCGCGCCGAACGGTGCAAATCGTGGTCTATGGGCACGCGCGAAAAACCGCATCCGTGCGCTGGACGTTTGCCCATATGGAGCGGGACGAGCCGAACTCGCAGCGCGACGCCGAGATGGAGCCTGAGCTGCCGCTATGAGCGAGAATCTGCGTCGTGTGACCCGTGTCCTGCTGTCGGTGTCGGACAAGACTGGCCTGGTGACATTCGCCCAGGCGCTCGCCGCGCAGGGGATCGAGCTCGTCTCCACCGGCGGCACCGCCAAGGCGCTCGCCAGCGAGGGCCTCTCCGTCATCGACGTCGCCGCGCTCACCGGATTCCCCGAAATGATGGACGGCCGGCTAAAGACCCTGCATCCGAAGGTGCATGGCGGCCTGCTGGCGAATCGCTCCGAGCCGGGCCACGTCCTCTCCATGCAGGCGCACGGCATCCGCCCGATCGATCTCCTCGTCGTCAATCTCTATCCGTTCGAGGACACGGTCGCGCGCGATGCCGAATACGCGGAATGCGTGGAGAACATCGACATCGGCGGGCCGGCCATGATCCGCGGCGCGGCCAAGAACCACGCCGACGTGGCGGTCGTGGTCGATCCCGCCGACTATGACGAGGTGCTCGCCGAGCTCAAACAGCATGGTGGCGCGACAACATTGGCACTGCGCCAGAAGCTGGCCGCCAAGGCCTATGCGCGCACCGCCGCCTATGACGCGGCGATCGCCAACTGGTTCGCAGCGCAGCTCAAGGATCCGGCGCCGGGCTTTCGCGCCTTCGGCGGGCGGCTGATCGAGGCGCTGCGCTACGGCGAGAACCCGCACCAGACCGCGGCCTTCTATGCCGCGCCGGACAAGCGGTTCGGCGTCGCCAGCGCGCGCCAGCTGCAGGGCAAGCAGCTGTCCTACAACAACATCAACGACACCGACGCGGCCTACGAATGCGTGGCCGAGTTCGACCCCGACCGCACGGCGGCGGTGGTGATCGTCAAGCACGCCAATCCGTGCGGCGTCGCCGAAGGCGAGAGCCTGGTCGACGCCTACCGCAAGGCGCTGGCTTGCGATCCGGTCTCGGCCTACGGCGGCATCGTGGCGACCAACCGCACGCTCGATGCCGAGGCGGCACACGCCATCACGGAGATCTTTACGGAAGTCATCATCGCGCCCGAGGCGACCGAGGAAGCGGTGGCGATCGTCGGGGCGAAGAAAAATCTGCGCCTCCTGGTGGCGGGTGGGCTGCCCGACCCGCGCGCCGCGGGTCTGACGATGAAATCGGTGGCGGGCGGCATGCTGGTGCAGTCGCGAGACAATGCGGTGGTCGACGAGATGCAGACCCGGGTTGTCACCAAGCGGGCGCCGACCGAGGCAGAGCTCGAGGACCTGCGGTTTGCCTTTCGCGTCGCCAAGCACGTGAAGTCGAACACCATCGTCTATGCCAAGGACCGCGCCACGGTGGGCATCGGCGCCGGGCAGATGAGCCGCGTCGATGCCGCCCGCATCGCGGCGCGCAAGGCCGAGGATGCCGCCAGCACCGCGGCCTTGCTGCAGCCGCTGACGCGAGGCTCGGTGGTGGCGTCGGATGCGTTCTTCCCGTTCCCCGATGGTCTCCTGGTGGCGATCGAAGCCGGCGCCACGGCGGTGATCCAGCCGGGCGGCTCGATGCGTGACGATGAGGTGATCAAGGCGGCCGACGACCACGGTATCGCCATGGTGTTCACCGGA
>DATFWC010000495.1:0-3046 GCA_035259885.1 Xanthobacteraceae bacterium | reverse complement strand
CGGCCTGGCGGATGCGCTGCTCGTTCTCGACCAGCGCGATGCGGATGTAGCCTTCGCCGTGCTCGCCGAAGCCGACGCCCGGCGAGACCGCCACCTCGGCCTTTTCCACCAGCAGCTTGGAGAACTCCAGGCTGCCGAGCGCCTCGAACATGTCGGGCAGCGGCGCCCAGGCGAACATCGAGGCGGCGGGCGGAGGAATCTTCCAGCCGGCGCGGCCAAAGCTCTCGACCAGGGTGTCGCGCCGGCGGCGGTAGCAGTCGCGCATGTCGCGAATGCAATCCTCGGGGCCGTTGAGCGCGGCGGTGGCCGCCACCTGGACCGGCGTGAAGGCACCATAGTCGAGATAGGATTTCACTCGCGCCAGCGCTGCGATGATGCGCTCGTTGCCGACCGCGAAACCGATGCGCCAGCCGGGCATCGAAAAAGTCTTCGACATCGACGTGAACTCGACGGTGCAGTCCATCGCGCCCGGGATCTGCAGCACCGACGGCGGCGGATTGTTGTCGAAGTAGACCTCCGCGTAGGCAAGGTCGGAGAGGATGAGGATCCCGTGCTTCTTCGCGAAGGCGACGAGGTCGCGATAGAAATCGAGGTCGGCCACGTAGGCCGTGGGATTGGACGGATAGCACACCACGACGGCGAGCGGTTTCGGGATCGAGTGCGTCACGGCGCGCTCGAGCGCCGCGAAGAAGGACGGCGTCGGATCCGATGGCACCGACCGCATGACGCCGCCCGCCATGAGGAATCCGAAGGCGTGAATCGGATAGCTGGGGTTGGGCACGATGATCACGTCGCCGGGCGCCGTGATCGCCTGGGCGACGTTGGCAAAGCCCTCCTTGGAGCCGAGTGTGGTGACGATCTGGGTTTCCGGATTGAGCTTCACGCCGAACCGGCGGTCGTAATAGGCGGCCTGGGCGCGGCGGAGGCCCGGAATGCCCTTGGAGGCGGAATAACGGTCGGTGCGCGCCTTGCCGACCGTCTCCTTCAGCTTCTCCACCACGTGCGGCGGCGCCGGCAGGTCCGGATTCCCCATGCCGAGGTCGATGATGTCGGCACCCGCATTGCGCGCCTGGGCCTTGGCGCGGTTCACCTGCTCGAACACATACGGTGGCAGGCGGCGGATGCGATAGAAATCTTCCATGCGTCGGGTCCTCAGGGCACCATCGGAGTTGAGCGCATCCAGGCTGCTCCCGGCGCGAACCCCCGGCTTTTTTACCACGGGTTGCGGGCCGCGACAGTCCCCGGATCGGATTCACCGGGCGGCGGGCTTCCTGGCGGCCGGGATTGCAGCGGCGCCGGCGGCCGACGCCGCTGCGTCGGCGTTGGCGGTTTCCGCCTGCTGGCGGTCGCGGATGGCGGACAGTTCGTCGGAAATTCTTTGCCGCTCTTCGGCCGTGAGCGGCTTGGTATCGCGTGTGGCTGGCATGTCGTTCACGGCCGGATAGGCCGGCGTCACCGCCGGCCGGGCCGGCACAGCGGCCGGCTCCGCCACAGCGGCCAGTTGCGACGTGCAGCCGGCGCTGGTGCAGGCGAGCAGGAGCAGCGTCGCCAGCCGGCGCAGCCCTGCAACTTCGCGGCGAGAGGATTCGGCCGGCATGCTATGGACTCGAAGTAACCACTCGGAATTCACAGGTGAATTTCTGTCTCGACGGGACTCGCAAAAGGGCGGAACATGTGGGGAACCTAGACCGCCAAGATGGCCTAACTAAGAATGGTAAAAGCACCGTCAAAGCGCCCTGCCAGGAAGGTCCGGCGAGCCCACCGCGGGGCCGCCGTGATTGCGCCCGTGGCGGGCCCAGCGGCCACCGCCGCGGTCTCAGGGGCGGCGGCACCGGCGTCCACGCCCTCTGCATCGGCGGCGCCGGCCGAACTGACGCAGCGGCCAGCCGTGAACGACAAAAAAAGTCCCGGCGATGTCGGCCAGATCGGCGCCGTGGACATCGAGGCCTTTGCCCGGAATGCCGCGCGCCTGATCGAGGAGGGCGGCAAGGCGATGGCGGCCTACCTCAAGCCGCGCGAGGAAGGCCAGATCAGGAGCGAGATGCCGGACGAGGTCGCCGAGGTCGTCAAGACGCTCGGCCAAGTGCTGGAATACTGGCTGAGCGATCCGCAGCGGGCGTTCGAGTTCCAGTCCGGCCTCGCCCGCGACTACCTCGAACTGTGGGCCGCCACCGCCAAGCGCATGGCCGGACAGGAGGCGCCGCCGGTGGCGCAGGCGGATGCCAGGGACCGGCGCTTTGCCGACCCGGAATGGTCGTCGAATCAGTTCTTCGACTTTCTCAAGCAGGCCTACTTGCTCACCGTCCGCTGGGCCGACCACCTCGTCCACGACGCCGAAGGCATCGACCCGCACACCCGCCACAAGGCCGAGTTCTATATGCGCCAGATCGCCAACGCGATCTCGCCGTCCAATTTCGTGCTGACCAATCCCGAGCTCCTGCGCACCACGCTGTCGTCCAATGCCGAGAACCTAGTGCGCGGCATGCACATGCTGGCCGAAGACATCCAAGCCGGGCGCGGCACGCTCAAGATCCGGCAGTCCGACCGGACGCTCTTCCAGGTGGGAAAAAACCTCGCGGCCACACCCGGAAAGGTCATTTTCCAGAACGACCTTATGCAGCTGATCCAGTATGCGCCGACGACCGAGACCGTGCTCAAGGTACCGGTCCTCATCGTGCCGCCGTGGATCAACAAGTTCTACATTCTCGACCTCACGCCGGAAAAATCCTTCATCAAATGGTGCGTCGACCAGGGCGTGACCGTCTTCGTCATCTCGTGGGTCAATCCCGACGCCCGCCTCGCCCGCAAGGGTTTTGAGGATTACATGCGCGAGGGCCCGCTGCAGGCCCTCGACGTCATCGCCCAGGCGACCGGCGAGACCAAGGTGCACACGATCGGCTACTGCGTCGGCGGCACGCTGCTGGCGGTGACGCTGGCGCACCTGGCGGCGAGTGGCGAGGACCGCGTGGTGTCGGCGACGCTGTTCGCCGCACAGGTGGATTTCACCTATGCGGGCGACCTCAAGGTGTTCGTCGACGAGGAGCAG
>DATFWC010000494.1:0-2687 GCA_035259885.1 Xanthobacteraceae bacterium | reverse complement strand
ACCGACGTCGAGGCTGACAGCACGGTCTGGGCCGAGCGGCGCGTCTCCGTCGCCGCCCCCGCCACCTCGCTTAAGACCGTGACGATCACCTTGGTGCCGCGCGCCGCGGCGCTGACATTGTGTGAGATCTGGCTCGTGGCGGTGCTCTGTTCCTGCACCGCCGACGCCACTGCCGAGGCGAACCGGTCGATCTCCTGCATGCGGCCGGCAATGCGCCGGATCGCTTCCACGGCGCCCGACGTCGATGACTGCACCGCCGAGATCTGTGCCGCGATCTCTTCCGTCGCCTTGGCGGTCTGCACTGCCAGCGACTTCACTTCCGACGCCACCACGGCAAAGCCCTTGCCGGATTCGCCCGCCCGCGCCGCCTCGATGGTGGCGTTTAGCGCCAGCAGGTTGGTCTGCCCGGCGATGTCCTGGATCAGCTTGACCACGTCGCCGATCTTCTGTGCCGCATGCGCCAGTCCGGCGATCTCGTTGTTGGTGGCCTGTGCTTCGTCTACGGCCACGCGCACCAGCTCGGTGGTCTGATCGAGCTGGCGGCCGATCTCGGTGATCGACCGGAGCAGCTCCTCCGCCGCGGTCGCCGCGGCATCGACGTTGTCGGAGGCCTCGTTGGAGGTCCTGACCGCCCCTTCGGCCCGCTGCGACGCCTGGTCGGAGGCGCCGGACAGGGAGGTGGCGGTCGTGCGCATGGTGCCGGCGCTCGTCGCGACCGTGGCGAGCACCGCTTCCACCCGTTCGCGGAACGTGCGGATTGCCGCTTCCACCTGCAGGCGGCGCTGCTCCTGGCCCGCCAGCGAGGCATGTTTCTCCTCGGCCGCACGCTGGTCGGTGATGTCGTCGTGGGTGACCACCCAGCCGCCGTTCGGCATGGGTCTTGTTGCCAGCGCCATCACGCGGCCGTTCGGCATGTTGCGGATCCGGTTGAACGGCTTGCCCAGGGCAATCTCAGCCAGCGTCTCGGAGATGTATTTGTCCGGATCGCCCGAAAAGTTTCCGGCCGCCATGCGCCGTTGAAGCAGCTCACGCAGCGTGCATCCGAGCGGGCTGTTGTCGGCTGTGAGGCCGTAGATCTCGCGATAGCGCTGATTGGCGACCACCAGGCGGGCCGATGCATCGAACATGCACAGGCCCTGGGACATGTTGTCGAGCGCGGTGACGAGCCGGCTGTTGTGGCTGCGCAGGCGCAGCGCCCAGTACACGGCCCCACCGGTGGCCAACGCCGCCACGGCGAGAACAGACCCGACCCAACCGTCCATCAAACTCCCCCAGGATCACGACATAGGTAGAAATTCTTGGTTAATGCTGCGTTAAGGCTGTCGGTCGGCCGCTAATCGGTTCTCAACGAAGGTTGGGCACAAGGGGGTAATATCCGCCACTGTCGGCTGCCGCTGCCGCCGGCCCATGGTCGCGGTGAGGAGCTTGCACGTGGAGCCCGCGAACAGGACCCTGATCCGAGCCGGTCTTGAGGCGCTCTACTTCACCGGGTCGCATCTGGCGTTGCGGCCGCTGTTCGGCGGCATCGGCGCCATCCTCACGCTGCATCACGTGCGCCCGGCCAGGGCGGCGGCGTTCCAGCCCAACCGCCTGCTCGAAGTGACGCCCGACTTCCTCGAGGGGCTGGTGCTGCGCCTGCGCCGCGCCGGCGTCGACCTGGTCTCGCTCGACGAAATGCATCGCCGGCTGAGCGAGCGAATTTTCTGGCGCAAGTTCGTCTGCCTCACGTTCGACGACGGCTACCGCGACAACCGGCACTATGCCTATCCGATCCTCAAGCGCCATGGCGTGCCGTTCGCGCTCTACGTGGCGACCAGCTTTCCCGACCGGCTGGGCGAGCTGTGGTGGCTGGCGCTAGAGGCCGTGATCGCGCAGCACGACCGCATCAGCCTCGTGGTCGATGACGAGGACCGGCACTTCGACTGCCGCACCGTGCGCGAGAAATACCAGGTGTTCGACGCCATCTACTGGTGGCTGCGCGGTCTGCCGACCGAGCAGGCGCTGCGCCACGTCATGCGCGATCTGTGCCGCCGCTTTGGCGTCGACATGACGGCGTTCTGCGGCGACCTGTGCCTGAGCTGGGACGAGCTGGCCGCGCTCGCCGCCGATCCTCTCGTCACCATCGGGGCGCACACGGTCGACCACGTCATGCTCAAGAAAGTGCCCGACGAGGCGGCCCGCCGCGAGATGACCATGAGCGCCGCCGTGATTGCGGCGGCGCTGGGCAAACGGCCGCGCCATCTCGCATATCCGGTGGGGGACGCAAGCTCGGCCGGCCCGCGCGAGTTTCGCCTGGCGCAGGAGGCCGGTTTCGCCACCGCCGTGACGACGCGGCCGGGCGTGCTGTTCCCCCAGCACCGCGATCACCTCACGGCGCTGCCGCGCATCACGGTCAATGGCGAGTTCCAGCGCCAGCGCTATCTGCGCGTGCTGCTGTCGGGGAGCGCCACGGCGCTGCACAACGGCCTGCGCCGCGTCAACGTGGCGTAGGGCGGGATGAGCGAAGCCTAATCCGCCACGCTGTGCGCCATCGCGCCCTACAGTGGTGCGCCGCGTGGCGTGAACAGGTCGCGCATGCCGTGGCCTTCCAGCGCCAGCAGGTAGCGTTTGGTGAGCGTGCCGCCGGGGGCGGAAAACCCGCCGATGCGATTGCCGGTAGCCAGGACGCGATGGCAGGGGATCACCAG
>DATFWC010000493.1:0-4593 GCA_035259885.1 Xanthobacteraceae bacterium | reverse complement strand
CACGTCCTCGCCGTGCGGGTCTATTATGAGGACACGGATTTCACCGGCGTCGTCTACCACGCCAGCTATCTGCGCTTCATGGAGCGCGGGCGCACCGACTTCATGCGACTGCTCGGCGCCGAGCAGCGCGCCCTGTTCGAGGAGACCGCGCAGGAGGTCCCGGGCTTCCACTTCGTGGTCCGCTCCATGACCATCGAGTTCCTCAAATCCGCGCACATGGACGACCTGCTCGAAATCACCACCGCGCCGGAGGAGGTCAAGGGCGCCTCGATGACGCTCCGCCAGCGCGTCGCGCGCGGGGCTGAGACCCTGGTCGAGGCCAGGGTGCGGGTCGCCTTCGTGGCCGGCGGCAAGGCGCGGCGCATCCCCAAAGCCCTGCGCCAGGCCATGCGGGCGGAGGAGGATACGGCGCCGCCGCACCAGCAGGTTGGGGGCCGATAACCCGTCCTTAACCAAAATCGCGCCGTTATATGCTGGAATGACCGGCCAGGTGCCCTAGTTTGGTCAAATTTCGCGGGACTTTCGTAGCCTTACGGCCGGGAGAGGCCAGGGACGTCTCGCGAAAACTCGAGGTGGGGCAGCGCACTTGGACCGCGCTGCAGTCGGCCATGCCTCCCATCAGGCGCCGCCCGGTCGGCACGATGGAGCCGGATAGCCGAAAGGACATGCCATGAATCCTGCCGAGGTGGCGCAACAGGCGCTGCCGCTCACATCCTCAGACCTGTCGATCTTCGGCCTGTTCTGGCAGGCCCACTGGATCGTCAAGCTCACCATGCTGGGGCTGGTGGTCTGCTCGGTCTGGGTGTGGGCGATCGCGGTCGACAAGACCGTCCTCTATACCCGCACCAGGCGGGCCATGGACCGCTTCGAGCAGGCATTCTGGTCGGGCCAGTCGCTGGAGGAACTCTATCGCTCGCTGTCCTCGCGGCCGAGCCATTCCATGGCGGCCCTGTTCGTGGCCGCCATGCGGGAATGGAAGCGCAGCTTCGAAGGCTCATCGCGCTCGTTCGCCGGCCTGCAGATGCGCATCGAGAAGGTGATGGACGTCACCATCACGCGCGAGATCGAGCGGCTGGAGCGCCGCCTCCTGGTGCTCGCCACGGTCGGCTCGGCCGGCCCCTTCATCGGCCTGTTCGGCACGGTCTGGGGCATCATGACCAGCTTCCAGTCGATCGCGGCGTCGAAAAACACCTCGCTGGCCGTGGTGGCGCCGGGCATCGCCGAAGCGCTGTTTGCGACCGCAATCGGCCTCGTTGCTGCCATTCCCGCGACGATTTTCTATAACAAGTTCGTTTCCGAGGTGAACAAGCAGGCGCAGCGGCTCGAGGGTTTTGCCGACGAATTTGCCGCCATCCTGTCGCGGCAGATCGACGAGCGCGGCTGAGGGGACCCGCCATGGGAGCAAACGGCGCAGCCGCAGCGGGGCCGGTCGGCAGGCGACGCCACCGGCGCAAGGCCGTCATGGCCGAGATCAACGTCACGCCGATGGTCGACGTGATGCTCGTGTTGCTGATCATCTTCATGGTCTCGGCCCCCCTGCTCACGGTGGGTGTGCCGATCGACCTGCCGCAGACCCAGGCCAAGAGCCTCGACCAGGACCAGAAACCTCTGACCGTGTCGGTCACCACCAAGGGCCAGGTGTTCCTGCAGGAAGCCGAGATCAGGGTCGAGGAACTGGTTCCCAAGCTGCAGGCCATCACCCAGGCCCGCGGCGGCATGGACGAGCGGATTTACGTTCGCGGCGACAAGAAAGTCGATTACGGTACGGTGATGCGGGTCATGGGCCGCCTGTCGCAGGCGGGCTTCCGGCGCGTGGCGCTGGTCACCGAGGTCGAGCAGGGCTCCTGACGGCCGGATGAGGATGGGACTGACCATATCGGTGGTGGGGCACGCCGCGGCGCTGCTGTGGGCGGTCGTGTCCTTTGGCGTGAAGCCGCACGACGTGCCGCCGATTGACGCCCTCCCGATCGACCTCATCTCGGTCACGGAATTTTCCCAGATGACCGCCGGCATCAAGACGGCGCCCAAGGTCCAGGCGGCCAAGCCGCTGGTGGAGAAGGTCGCCGAGCCCAAGCCGGTGGACAATGCCGCCACCAAGGTGACCGAGAAGCCGGAGGTCATCACGGCCTCGGCGCAGATGTCGGATCCGGCGCCCAAGCCGCCAGAGCCCAAGCCGCCAGAGCCCAAGGCCGAGGCCAAGCCGGAAGCGAAGCCGCAGCAGGCCGAGAAGAAGGCCGACGCCAAGCCCGACCCGGCGACCGAGGCGCTGAAGAAGGACGACGGCAAGAAGCACGAGGCCAAGAAGGAGGAGGCGAAGGTTCCGGTGCCGAAGAAGCCGCCGCCGCAGCCGAAGCCGCTCGATTTCAAGAACATCGAGCAGAAGCTGGCGCTGCTCGACAAGCGCGAGGGACAGCGCCGCGCCTATACGGGCGAGACGCTCAACGCCACGCCGAGCCTCGGCACCACCACCGGCCACGCGCCGACGCTGTCGCAGAACGAGATGGATGCGCTGCGCGCCTGCCTGGCCGACCGCTGGAACCTGCCGGCCGGCGCCGCCGAATCCAAGGATCTCAATATCGAGGTGCAGATGCTGCTGGAACGGGACGGATCGCTGTCGAGGGAACCGCGGGTGCTCAACCGCAGTGCCCATCCGTTCTTCCAGGTCGCGGCCGAAAGCGCCTTGCGGGCGATCCGGGCCTGCGCGCCGTTCAGCTTCCTGCCGGTGGCGAAGTACGAGGCCTGGAAGGATATCGAGATCAATTTCAATCCGCAGTACATGTTCCGCAGTTGATTCGGCCGTCGCCGGAACCCACGAGAACAACCATGCCCCAGAGGGACTCCACCCTGTCGCAAGCCATGCTGAATCGCCGCGCCCTGTTGGCCGGCACTGCCGCCTGTGCGGCCGTGCTCGCCCCCCTGCGTCACGCCCGCGCCGCCGTGCGGCTCGACGTCACCCAGGGCAACATCCAGCCGATGCCCATCGCGATCCCGGATTTCGCCGGCGCCACCGCGGCTGACGGCGAGGCGGCGCGCGGGGTGAGCCAGGTCATCACCGCCGATCTCAAGCGCTCGGGCCTGTTCGCACCGATCGATCCGGCGGCATTCATCGAGAAGGCGGTCAACTTCGATAGCCCGCGGTTCGAGGACTGGCGCATCCTCAATGCCCAGGCGCTGGTCACCGGACGCCTCAACCGCCAGGGCGACGGCCGCTTCAACGTCGACTACCGGCTGTTCGACGTGTCGGCCGCCAGCCAGCTCATCGGCCAGCGCCTGTTTGCGCCCGCCGACAACTGGCGCCGCCTCGCCCACATCATCTCCGACGCGATCTACGAGCGGCTCACCGGCGAGAAGGGATATTTCGATACCCGCATCGTGTTCATCGACGAGACCGGGCCGAAGGAGCGGCGCGTCAAGCGGCTCGCCATCATGGACCAGGACGGCGCCGGCGTGCGCTACCTCACCCGCGGCGACGACCTCGTGCTGACGCCGCGGTTCTCGCCGTCCACCCAGGAGATCACCTACATGTCCTACGGGCAGGGCGATCCGCGGGTGTTCCTGCTCAACATCGAGACCGGTCAGCGCGAGATCGTCGGCAACTTTCCCGGCATGACATTCAGCCCGCGCTTCTCGCCCGACGGCCAGCGCATCGTCATGAGTCTGCAGCAGGGTGGCAACTCCAACATCTTCTCCATGGACCTGCGCTCGAAGACGACGACGCGGCTCACTGACACGGCGGCGATCGACACCGCGCCGTCCTACTCGCCCGACGGCGGGCGCATCTGCTTCGAGTCGGACCGCGGCGGCACCCAGCAGATCTACATCATGGCGGCGGGCGGCGGCCCGGCGCAGCGCATCAGCTTCGGCGAAGGCGCGTACTCGACGCCGGTGTGGTCGCCGCGCGGCGACTATATTGCGTTCACCAAGCGCGGCCGCGGCACCTTCGGCATCGGCGTGATCAAGCCGGACGGGCAGGGCGAGCGGCTGCTCACCGAGGGCTTTCACAACGAGGGCCCGACCTGGGCGCCCAACGGCCGCGTGCTGATGTTCTTCCGCGATCCCGGCGGCAATGCCGGGCCGGGGCTCTACACGGTCGATCTCACCGGCCGCAACGAGCAGCGCATCCCGACGCCGAGCTATGCGTCGGATCCAGCGTGGTCGCCGCTCCTGTCCTGACGACCGCGAAGAAGCACGGATGACGGCGAAAATCTGGCAATCTGTCGTCCGCCAGCGGTCGTCTGATTGCCGCATTCACCGGTCATTAACCATTCAAAAGAGTTTCCGGTCGGTCGCGGGCTTCTGTGGTGCCCTGCAACACAGCATAAAGGTTGACGGAACCTTCAATTAACGACTTCGGCCGATAACGGGGGAAAGGCTGATCGAGTTTGGAAGGGGAGCCTCCGGTATGAGTGTTACGACCATCTTCCGCGCCGCGAAACTGGCCGCCGTCGTGGTGGCGGTGATCGGGTTGGCGGCGTGCGCGAACAACCCCAACGGCCAGCAGCAGGCGGGCGCGGGCGGCGCCGGCGCCGCCGTGCCGGGAAGCGCCCAGGACTTCGTCGTGAATGTCGGCGACCGCGTTTTCTTCGAGACCGA
>DATFWC010000492.1:0-9851 GCA_035259885.1 Xanthobacteraceae bacterium | reverse complement strand
CGACATCTGGCTCGCCAAGGCCGGGTTCGGCGGCACCGAATATCTGCTCTCGGGCGTGCTGAGCGAAGGCGGCAGGCGCGGCCTGTCATACAACCGCATGGCCGAGCTTCTGAGCTGGACTCCCGCGCAGCGCTTCGGGCTCGCCCACAAGGGCGACATCGCGCCGGGATTCGACGCCGACATTGCGCTGGTCGACCCGCACGAAAGCTTTGTGGTCCGCGCCGCCGAGTCCGAATCCCAGCAGGGCTATTCGCCGTTCGAGGGGCTGGAGCTCACCGGCCGGGTGAAGAGCACTTTTCTGCGCGGCGCCCTGATTTACGACAGGGGAGAAATCGTCGGCGCCGCGCGCGGAAAATACCTGCGGAGAACCGAGCCGACGGGGTCGGCGCGCGCCGACCCCGCGGCTGTCAGCGCAGGTTGATCTCCGTCCGCTGCGCTCAGGGCAGGTTGATCTCCATGCGTTGCCCTCAACGTGACGCGGGCTACGTTTTTTTGTCACCGTCAGCGAACAGCGCCGTAGGGTGGGTTGAGCCGCATTGCACTGCATTTCATTGATGCACGGCGTTGCGCGGCGAAACCCACCGTTCTGAGTCGCCGCTGGTGGGTTTCGGCGCGCCATGCAGTGCTGCTTTTCCAAAGCCGAACGTCGCGCCTCAACCCACCCTACGACGTCTTCGTGACCGTCAGCGAATAGGGCCGTAGGACCTCCTACCGTTTTGTCAAAGCGGGATTGCGGGGCGGTAACCCCGCGTCCCTTGGGGGGCCGGATTGTAGCGCCGTGCTCGGCGCTGTGCAGGACGCTTTGCGCCGGCTTCGCCGGTGCCGCATGGCGGCATCCTGGACAGCGCCTGTGCGCGGCGCTCTGCCGCTCGGCAGGTCGGGACGAAGGAATGGTCATTTCGGTCGAACAAAGGAATGGCCTCATGCTGCTGCGGCCAGGCGGGAGGCCTTGTAAGCCGGATCGAACAGAGTCTGGTGCTCGAGCAACGTGCACAGGACATAGAGCAAGCGATCGCCGACGCTTCGCAGCGCCCGCGCGTGGCTGTGGCCACGCCGACGCAGCGCGGCGTAGCGGTCACGGCTGTATGGATCGTGCTGAATGGCCACCCGAGCCCAATGAAACACCGTATTTGCCAGTCGATCGTTACAGGCATAGCGGCGGATCACGATTTTGGTCTTACCGCTGCGGCGGGTGACCGGGGCGACGCCTGATAGCGTTCTCAACACGTGGTAATCTCGTTGCCGCAGAGGCGGCCAGGCCTCGGCGAGCAGCGTGGCGATGTTGATCCTTCCGAGCCCTGGACAGGAGCGCAGGATCGCAACGTCGCGCTGCTCGCAGACCTGCCCCGGCGCTTCCAGCGCGGTGCAGAGTTCGTCCAATCGGCGCTCGGTGTCCTTGATCTGCTGATTGATGAGGCGCAGCCGGGCGGCGACGGCGCGGATGTGCGCGCTGGCTGCTTCGGTCGTTCCAGGCGCGACCCATAAAGGCTTCTGCCGCAGGATCCGCAGCGCCTCGGCCGCATCCAAGCGGCGAACGCGATGAGCCTTGAGAATGCGCGTGATCGCCTGTTCGCTCACCCGTGCCGCCTTGGCTGGTGTCGGGACCCGGTCCCACACGTCGAGGAACCAGTCGGCCGCCAGATCATTGGTCAGCTCCAGGGCTTGCGGATAGTAGCGCCAGAGCTGTTCGCGCAGCCGATTGGTCAGCCGATTGCGCTCCTGCTGCAGCTCGTCATGCATGCGCGACCACTCGCGCAGCTCGATCACCCGCGGATCGTCGGCCGCCAGGCGGCGAAAGGCGTGCCGATCGGTGCGCAGCGAATGCCCCAGCACGTGGGCGTCGCGGCTGTCGTCCTTGGCACCGGCAACACTGAAGCGATCACGAAAGCGGTCCAGCTGCTTGGGATTGATGGAGAAGACCTCGAACCCACGCTCCAGTAGTGCCTCGACAATTGGCCCGCGCGGCGTCTCGATCGCTACCGCGATCGCCTGCGGCTGAGCTCCAGTCGTCTCCACCAGCCAGGCGCACAACTCCAACAGCCCGGCTCCATCATGCCTGATGACGCGCTCGGCAACCGGCTTACCCTCGGTATCGAGCAGGCAGACATGGTGCTGCTCACTCGCCCAATCGAAACCTACGAACCAGCGAACCTCGTCACTCATCCCTCCACCTCCAATCTGCTGCGGGCCACCGCGACGCCTGTCGATCCCTGTACTGGCGCTCCAGGCGCAAACCTCCTACTGGACGTCCGTCGCGGCCGTCCCTGCCGGGGCACATGTCCTACGGAAGTGCTCGCGGCACAGGTGGGCTATGGTGGCTCCCGGCAGGTCGGCCCGGGACCAGTCTATCCAGGCTGGCTCTCGAACATCATGAAAGGTACAGGGTGGGTTGAGGCGCTACGTTCCACGTGCGGACGAAGCACGCCGTCGCGCGCCGAAACCCACCAACAGCATGTCAAAACGGTGGGTTTCGGCGCGATCCGCCGAGCAACAATCGAAGGCCGCGCGGCGCCTCAACCCACCCTACGGAATGCACGTCTCTTACTCGGCCGACTGGTCGGCCTTGCGCCCGATCCACCACCGTCGCGGGCCCCACTTCTGCTCGCGGTAGAGCATGTAAAGGCCCGAGCACACCACTACGGCGGCGCCGGCCAGCGTCCAGCGGTTGGGCAGGTCGGCGAACACCAGGTAGCCGAGGATGATGGCCCAGACGATCTGGGTATAGATGAACGGGGCGAGCACGGCGGGCGGCGCCAGCCGGTGGGCGATGATCAGCAGGTAATGCCCGACCGTGCCGAAGGCGCCGCACACGATCATCACGGCGATGACGACCGGGTCGTTCGGCGTGGTCCACACGAACGGCATCACCGGCAGCATGGCGGCGGCGCCGACCATGTTGGAGTAGAACAGGGTGGTCTCGTTGGAATCGGTACGCGATAAGAGGCGCGTCGTAATGCTGTAGGCGGCGTAGAACACGGCGGCCGCCAGCGAGATCAGCGCCGCCGGATGGATGCCGCCATAGCCCGGCCGCGCTACCAGGAGCACGCCGATGAACCCGACGCCGATGGCGGTCCAGCGCCGCCAGCCCACCCATTCTCCCAGCACCGGGCCGGACAGGATGGCGACGAAGAACGGCGTCGAGAACACGATCGCCAGCGCCTGGTCGAGCTGCAGGTAGCGCAGGGCGAAGAAGTTGAGCAGGGTCGAGCCGAGGAGCAGCACGGAGCGGCCGACCTGCAGGGCGGGCCGGGCGGTCCGCACCAGCCCCGGGCGCGTGATCGGATTGGAGATCACGATGGCGAGGATGAAGGCGCCGGTGTAGCGCGCCCACACCACCTGCAGCGTGTCCATGTAGTGGTTGAGGAACTTCGCCATCGTGTCGAGGCAGGCGAAGCACGCCAGCGCGCCGCACATCAGCGCGATGCCGCTCAGCCGCTGGCGGCGCTCGTGGGCGGGATCGTTCAATAGGTCGCCCGTCCACCGGAAATGTCGAATACCGCGCCGGTGGTGAACGAGCACTCCGCCGAGGCGCAGAACGCGGCCAGCGCGGCGATCTCCTCCACGGTGACGAAACGCCCGCGCGGAATCTTCGACAGCATGTAGTCGATGTGCTCCTGGCTCATCTGGTCGAAGATCGCCGTGCGCGCGGCAGCCGGCGTGATGCAGTTGACCGCGATGTCATGCGCCGCCAGCTCCTTGCCGAGCGACTTGGTCAGCGCGATGACGCCGGCCTTGGAGGCCGAATAGGCCGGCGCATTGGGATTGCCCTCCTTGCCGGCGATCGACGCCACGTTGACGATGCGGCCGTAGTTGCGCGCGATCATGTGCGGCACCACGGCGCGGCAGCAGTTGAATGTGCCGCTGAGGTTGACGTCGAGCACATCATCCCAGGCCTCGGGCGGGTATTCCCAGGTACGTACATTGGGGCCGGCAATCCCGGCATTGTTGACCAGGATGTCGACGCGCTCGAACGCCGCCAGCGTGGCATCGCGCGCGCGCTCCACCGCGTCAAGCACCGTCACGTCGACCGCAAAGGCCTCGATCCGACCGCGCGCCTTCAGCTCGACCGCCGCCTTGTCGGAAAGCTTGGCGTCGCGATCCCAGATGGCGATCGCGGCGCCTGAGTCGAGAAACCGCTCCGCAATGGCGCGGCCGATTCCCTGCGCACCGCCGGTCACCACCGCCACCCGGCCCGAGAGATCGATCTGGTTCATGCTTGCTCCCTGTTCTCAAGTTTCCGCAGTTCATATCAGAACCCCCCTCCCTGTCCCTCCCCCCTTGTGGGGGAGGGCAATCGCATGTGGCTCGCTGCTTGGAGGTGGCAACGCGCGTGCCGCTTGCTCCACCTCTCCCCGCGTGCGGGGAGAGGTCGATTTGCGAGCGGAGCCATGGCGAAAGCGAAGCAAATCGGGTGAGGGGGCTTGTCCACAAGCTCAGACTCGCGGCTACGCCCCCTCACCCGGATTCCTTCGCTGCGCTCGGAATCCGACCTCTCCCCGCACGCGGGGAGAGGTGGCGCAAGTGGCATTGCCTCGCACCCCAACTCAAATGCGATAGCCCTGCATTGTGGGGGAGGGGTGTACCAACGTCTGAGCATTGTGCGCACACGCGACATGCGATACCGTATCCCGCGTGGGGCCTGCGGCGGTCGCCCCGCATTTCCAAGGCTCGCGCCCAAGCACCGCCTCCTCTGGCACAGGAGGGGGCTCATGTTGGCTGCGAGCTTTTCCATCTCTCCGCAAGATCTGTGGACGTTGATCGGCAGCGCACAGGCGCCGCAGATCGTCGACGTGCGGCGCCGCGGCGTGCATGACGCCGCCGTCTCGCTCGGCCTGTCGGCGCTGGCCGGCGATGACGACCATGGCCTGCTGCGTCACCATGAATCCGTCTACGATGCGCTGTTCGCGTGGCTCAGGTTCGCCGCGCAGGAGCGCCGCAACTGGCCGGCCAAGGCGGCGTGAGGAGCGTCATGGCGGTCGACGATGCTGCAGCCTCACCGCAAACCGGCGGCGAGGCCCAACCGGGCTTCGGAGAATTCTTCAAGGTCTGGCTGAAGATCGGCTGCGTCAACTTCGGCGGGCCGGCCGGGCAGATCGCCATGATGCATCGCGTCATGGTGGACGAGAAGAAGTGGATCGACGAGCCGCGGTTCCTGCACGCACTCAGTTTCTGCATGCTGCTGCCGGGACCGGAGGCGCAGAAGCTCGCCACCTATATCGGCTGGCTGCTGCATGGCGTCCGCGGCGGGCTGACGGCCGGCATCCTGTTCGTGCTGCCCGGCGCGCTGGTGATGCTGGGCTTGAGCCTGATCTACGCGCTCGGGCGCGGCTTCTCGCTGGTCGACGGCGCCTTGTTCGGCATCAAGGCGGCGGTGCTGGTCATCGTGCTGGAGGCGCTCATCCGCATCGGCAAGCGCGCGCTGAAGACTTCTGTGCTCCTGGCGCTGGCGGCGGCGGCCTATGTCGGCATCTTCTTCTTCGCCCTGCCGTTTCCACTCATCGTGGTGGCCGCTGGACTCGTCGGTTTCCTGGTGGCCCGCTCGTCACCCGCCGCGCTCGGCCTCAAGTCGGATGCCGATATCGTGACGGAACCGCCGCCCGGCCGCTGGCGGCAGGCCGCATGGGCAACCGTGATCGGTCTGGTTGTATGGTGGACGCCGGTGGCGCTTGCCGCCCTCGTGTTCGGCCCGAAGCATGTGCTGGTGAGCATTGGCACGTTCTTCTCGAAACTCGCGGTGGTGAGTTTTGGCGGCGCCTATGCGCTGCTCGCCTATATGGCGCAGGAGGCGGTCGCGACCCAGGGCTGGATGAGCGCGCCGGAAATGGTCGATGGCCTCGGGCTGGCGGAGACCACGCCCGGGCCGCTCATCCTGGTGACGCAGTTCGTCGGCTTCCTCGCCGCCTTTCGCGCGCCGGAGCCGTTCTCGCCGGTTGCCGCCGGCATTCTCGGCGCCGCGATGACCACGTGGGTCACCTTCACGCCCGCCATGCTGCTGATCTTCGCCGGCGCACCGTTCATCGAGCAGTTGCGCGCCAACCAGCGCCTCTCGGGTGCGCTGGCGGCAATCACCGCGGCGGTGGTCGGCGTGATCCTCAACCTGTCGGTCTGGTTCGCGCTGCACGTGCTGTTCGGGCAGGTGCAGGAAATGCGCGCCGGGCCGTTGCGCTGGTATGCGATCGATGTGTGGGCGCTCGACCTCAAGGCGGCGGCGCTTGCGGTCATCGCTGGCGTGCTGGCGTTCGGGCTGCACCGCGGCCTGGTCGAGACGGTCGCCGTCATGGCGGCGCTGGGCATGGCGCTGCGGTTGCTGCTGGGCGGCTAGGAGTGAGCGAGGCCGGGCCACTTGCTCCACCTCTCCCCAGAGGGGAGAGGTCGGCGCGCTCTTGCGCGCCGGGTGAGGGGGGCAAGGGCCGATCGAGGGTCACTCGCCCCCTCACCCCAACCCTCTCCCCACAGGGGAGAGGGAGCGCGCCGAGTTCGCCCCGGCGAAAGCGTATTAATCCAGCGGCTCGAGCCGGATGATCGAGGCGCCGTGGTTGCTGCCGACCCAGAACACCGGCCTCTCTCCCGTCTCCTGCACGAACACCCGGCGGATGTTGGTCGTGCGCGGCAGCAGATAATCGACCACCGCGCCGGTCCTGGTGTCGAGGCGCGACACCTGGTCGGTCAGCATCGATCCGGTCCACACCTCGCCGTTGCGCGTCGGGACGACGTCATAGGGCGCGCTCCACGGCGTCGCCAGCATCCACTCCTGGATGCGCTCGCTCGCCGGATCGAACATGGCGATGCGGTTGCCGCCATACTCGGCGAACCACAGGCGGTTCTGCTCGTCCACCCGGCCGCGGCGCGGTCGCGAGCCCGCCAGCGGCGTGCGCCAGATTTTCACCTCGCCGGTCTTTGCGTCGCGCCGGCCGATGCTCGTGCCGCCGAATTCCAGCTGGTAGACGTTGTTGTGCTGGTCGGCCGGCATGCCGTAGGCGCGGATCTGCTTGCCCGACGGATCCTTGGCCTGGCCGAGGTTCTCGTAAGTGCCGGTGGCGAGGTCGAGCCGGTAGGTGAAATGGTCCTCCTGGTTGTTGGTCCACACCTTGCCGTCGACGTTGGAGTGGTTCGGCGACACCATGGAGGCCTGGGTCGAGTTCGTCTGCCACTCCTTGGGGAACGGATAGGTCGTGACTGCGTGGGTCGTGCGATCGATCCTGGCAACGCCGGCCTGGTACATCATCGACAGCCAGATGTTGCCGTCCGGGTCGAACTCGAGGTCGAGCCCGCCCTTCGGCTGCTCCGGCTTGAGCGCGGGAATCGCGATGTCCTTGACCTTGCCGGTTCTGGGATCGAGCACGCCGACGAACTGCGAGCCGAAATCCGAGTACCAGGCGTTGCCCTGCGGGTCGACGATCACGTCGTGCGGCATCGCATCCCGGCGCGGCAGGTCGTATTCGGTGATCACCACTTTCGTCGCACGCCCCTTGGGCCGCGGCAGCGTTTTGAGCGGAAACTCCAGGGTCTCGGCGGTGCTCATGTTGAGGCCCGCCAGGTATTCGGCGGCGGCTACGGCGGCGGCGCCGGTCACCACCGGGCGCTCGCCCCGCGGGCCGGGCAGGAGCGGCTGCGGATGCGTCGGCTGCGAGCCCGGCGAGTACATGGCCATGCGCCGGAACACCTGGTGGAACGCGTCAGCATCGTGCGTGGACATGATCACGCGCTGCAGCGTGTGGCAGCCGACGCACTGGGTCAGAAACGCCTTCTGCTGGTCGGCGCCCGGCATGCTCAGCAGCCACTCGCCGCTCGAAAGCTGCGCCGCCACGTTCTTCACCCGGCTGAGCTTGAGGTCGGCGGCGGCCGCCATACCGGCCGCCGGAAGCTCGGCCGTCTTGGGCCCATCGAGCCGATAGCCCACGGCGCGGGTTGCCAGCGCGTAGCGGCCGGGCTCGAGGCTCGCCGGGAAGGCGTAGCGGCCCTGTGCGTCGGTCACGACGGTGATCGTGATGGTGGATCCGTCCCGGCGCGCGCTGACCAGCACGCCCTCCATGGCGCCTTCCTCCGCCGAGGAGACGGTTCCGGCCAGCGTCGGCGTCTGCGCGGCGGCGGGCCACGAGGCTGTCTGAACAAGAACGCCACCCAGACACATGCACGCGACGAGCCAGAGACTCCGCATGGTCGCCCTCCTGAGCTACGGCGTGGGCGATTATCGCGCGTTTCCGCCGCGTCGGGAAGCGACTGGTTTCAGCGCTCGCGGGCGATCGCGCTCTCGTGCCAGCGGCGCAGCACCAGGTGCGAGACCAGCGAGAGCGCGAAGAAGATCACGATGCCGGTCACCGACAACAGCAGCAGCGCGGCGAACAGTCTTGGAATGTTGAGCCGGTAGCCCGCTTCGACGATGCGGTAGGCGAGGCCCGAGCCGGCGCCCGCCGTGCCGGCCGCGATCTCGGCGACCACGGCGCCGATCAGCGCCAGGCCGCCGGCAATGCGGATGCCGGCGAGCATCGCCGGCAATGCGGCCGGCAGCTTGAGGTACGCAAGAATCTGCCAGCGCGAGGCGCCGTAGAGTTCGAACAGGTTGATGAGATTGTGGTCGACCGAGTTGAGCCCCAGCGTCGTGTTGGCGAGCACCGGGAAGAACGCCACGATCCAGGCGCAGGCCAGCACGGCGGCGGGCTGCGGCAGATAGATGAGCAGCAGCGGCGCGATCGCCACGATCGGCGTGACCTGGAGAATGACGGCGTAAGGATAGAGCGCGTATTCGAGCACGCGCGACTGGTTGAACAGCACCGCCAGGCCGACGCCGCCGATCACCGCCAGCGCCAGGCCCTGGAAGGTCGTGATCAGCGTGACGAGCAGCGAGCCCGACAACACCGGCCAGTCGGTTTCCAGCGTTCTGGCGACGAGCAGGGGGCCGGGCAGCACGTAAGGCGGAATGTCGTTCAGCCGCACCACCAGGTCCCAGGCCAGAATCCCGAGCGCCAGCACGGCACAGGGCAGGAGGGCGCGCAGCAAGCGCTCGCGGTGGTCGGCCTGCGGCAACGGGTCGCTCACGTTGCGCCTCCTTCGGCCCGCGCCATGGCGCCGGCCAGCGCCTCCGACGCGAGCCGGCACAAGCCAACATACTGTGCCGACGTGCGGAAGCTGCCGTCGCGCGGATAGGGCGCGTCGATCTTGAGCTCGGCATGCACGCTGCCCGGCCGCGGCGTCATCACGACGATGCGGCTCGACAGGTAGACCGACTCGAACACCGAATGGGTGACGAACACGACCGTCTTGCCCAAGGCGTGCCACAGCGCCAGCAGGTCGTCGTTGAGGCGGAAGCGCGTGATCTCGTCGAGCGCCGCGAACGGCTCGTCCATCAAGAGGAGCCTCGGCTGGGTAACGAGCGCGCGGGCGATCGACACGCGCATCTTCATGCCGCCCGACAGCTCGCGCGGATACACGTCGGCAAAGTCGGCGAGGCCGACGCGGGCGAGCGTCTCCATCACCCGGGGTTGTGCCTCATTCGCCGTAACGCCGGCGAGCCGCAGCGGCAGGTGGACGTTGGCGAACACCGTCGCCCACGGCATCAGGGTCGGTTCCTGGAACACGAAGCCGATCGCTCCGGTGGCGCCACGCGGAAAATCCTGCGGCCAGGCAATGGTGCCGCCCGACGGCGCGCCCAATCCGGCGATCAGGCGCAGCGCCGTAGACTTGCCGCAGCCGGACGGCCCGAGCAGCGTCAGGAATTCGCCCGGCCGCACCGCGAGGTCGAGCCGGTCGAGCGCCATCACGCCGTTGGCGAACGTCTTGGACACGTTGCGCAGCGCGACGATCGGCGCACCGTCCGCTTCCGTGCGCGCATCCCTTACGGCGTTCGCGGGCTC
>DATFWC010000491.1:0-3951 GCA_035259885.1 Xanthobacteraceae bacterium | reverse complement strand
TGGTGATCATCGGCGCCGGATTCGGCGGCCTGTCGGCGGCCAAGGCGCTCGCCAAGGCACCATTCGACGTCACGGTGATCGATCGTCACAACTATCACCTGTTTCAGCCGCTGCTCTACCAGGTCGCCACGGCAGGCCTGTCGCCCGCCGACATCGCATCCCCGATCCGTTCCATTCTCCGCTCCCAGTCCAATGCGAATGTCGTTCTGGCGCGGGTGTTGGCGGTGGATCTGCGGCGTCGGAAGGTGATCGCCGAGGAGCGGCGCATTCCATTCGACCATCTCGTCGTCGCCACCGGCGCGCAGCACGCCTATTTCGGGCATGACGATTGGGCGGCCTGTGCGCCGGGCCTGAAGACGATCGACGACGCCACGTACCTCAGGCGGCGCATCCTGCTCGCCTTCGAGAAGGCGGAAACCGAGGTCGATGCCGACGAGCGCCGCCGGCTGTTGAACTTCGTCGTGGTCGGCGGTGGACCGACCGGCGTCGAGATGGCCGGCGCCATCGTCGAACTGGCGCAACGCGCGCTCGCCTCCGACTTCCGGCAGATCGATCCGCGCTGCGCGCGCATCATCCTGGTCGAAGCCGCGCCGCGGCTGCTGACGCCGTTCGATCCATCCCTCTCGGCGACCGCGAAACGCTCGCTCGAACGGCTCGGCGTGGAGGTGCGCCTCGGCGCCGCCGTGACCGCGTGCGATTGCAGCAGCGTCTCCATTGCGGACGAACGTATCGAGACACGCACGATCATCTGGGCGGCCGGCGTCATGGCCTCGCCGGCCGGCGCCTGGCTGGGTGCGCAAACCGATCGCGCCGGGCGCGTCAAGGTGAATCCGGACCTGTCGCTGCCCGGTCACCCCGACGTCTTCGTCATCGGCGACGCCGCTCATCTGCCGGACGCGGATGGCAATCCATTGCCGGGCGTCGCCCCGGTCGCCAAACAGCAGGGGGAATACGTTGCGAGGCTGCTGATGGCACGCCCGCGCGGGGAAACCGTCCCGCCCTTCCGCTACCGCGATTTCGGTTCCCTGGCGACGATCGGACGCAAACGCGCCATCGTGCAGGTCGGAAAGCTGAAGCTGTCCGGCTTGGTGGCCTGGCTGATCTGGAGCGTGGCGCACATCTACTTCCTGATCGGGTTTCGCAATCGCTTGGTTGTCGCGATGAACTGGGCGTGGAGCTATGTCACGTTTCAGCGCGGAACCCGGTTGATCACCGGCCTGTCGGGCTCTCGCGTGGAAGACATGCCAATGGCCGAGTCGGCAGCCGGTTCGCCGCCCATGCGCGGTGCGGCCTGATCGGCTCTGGAAATGCCCGGCGCCGGCCGCTAACGTGAACCCGGAAGCCGTCGTGATCCGGCTCGGGCCAGCACCGCCGCGTGTCTTCGGAGCGCCATGACGACCGCCGCAACCGCCCTGAGAACGTTGTTCGAGCAGTGCCGCGACATGGACGCGTCGCTGAATGAGCGGCTGGAGGCGCTTGCCGACGGCGTATGCAGGATCGACAAGGGCTTCGCCGGGGCCGTGGACCGCATCGTCCTGCGCCTTCGGCAAAGCGGTGCAGGCGAATCGGCGCCGCACGTCGGCGACCCCATGCCGCCGTTCATCCTGCCGGACGAGACCGGACACCTGGTCAGTCTCGACGGGCTGCTGCGGAACGGACCGGTCGCCATCACGTTCCATCGCGGCCACTGGTGCCCGTATTGCCGCATCAGCATGAATGCGCTGGCGCACGCACAACGGGCGATCGCGCCCGGACGCGGCCAGATCGTCGCGATCATGCCGGAGCGGCAGCGCTACGCCAAGGAGATCAAGGCCGAGGCCGCCGTCACCTTTCCGGTCCTGACCGACATGGACAATGGCTACGCCATGTCGTTGAACCTGGCGTTCTGGGTCGACGCTGAAATGCAGCGCTTCATTGCCGAAGCCGGCCGCGACGTCCCGAGCTATCAGGGCAACGAGTCCTGGATGTTCCCCATTCCGGCGACGTTTGTGGTCGGCCGCGACGGGCTTATCACGACACGCTTCGTCGATCCCGATTACCGCAGGCGCATGGCGATCGACGACATGCTGCAGGCGCTCGAGGCGGCGCGCTAAGGATGAGTTTCCATACGTCGCCGCTATGCATTCGATTGGCCAAAGATATTTCACTCGTGGATCGTTCTGAGGCTTCCTGCCGACACCACCATCACGGCAGGAGAGCAATCATGAACAGGATTTGGCGCGGCATCGCGGTTTTCGCGCTCGGCGGAGTGCTCGGCACCGGCTTCGGTGTCGCGCTCGGATTCTTCACCTTTCCTTACGTCTTTCCGCCGCCGGTTGCGGCCGAGCAGCTCGCCGACGCGGAACGCTCCAACCTCGTCGCCTCAGGCACCTTCATCCATGCCAACCCCTCCGATCCGGTGCATTACGGCAGGGGGCGGGTCAGCGTCTATGAGCGCACCGTGTATCTCGAGTCCGATTTCGAGGTCGGGCCCGGGCCGGCGTTCCACGTGTACCTCGTCCCGAAGGCGTCGATCCGCTCGTCGGCGGACCTGAAGGATGCGAGCTTCGTCGATCTCGGCAGCCTGCGCGCCTTCAAGGGCAGCCAGCGCTATCCGGTCCCCGCGGGCGTCAACCTGAAGGACTACCAGAGCGTGATCATCTGGTGCGAGCGCTTCGGCGTTCTCATCTCGCCCGCGGATCTCAGGACCGCCATGGCGGCGATGTGACGGCCGGCGACGCAAACATGAGGCACCTCAGCCGGGTGCCTTCGCGCCGTAGAGCGCGCCGCTCCTTCTCAGGCGTCGAGCCGCCGTGCCGACCAATCTGCCGCCCGCAGCATCTTGAGCATCGCGGCGGCGACGGCGCTGCGCTGCCGACCGGCCACGCCGTAAAGATAGACGGTCCGCTGCAGATCCAGCCCCTGAACGGGAGCCCGCCGCCACGGCCGCGTCGCCGCGGTGCCGGCGGGAACGAGTGCGACCCCCATGTTGGCGTCGAGCAGAGCCACGAGATCCCGTTCCGACGTCACGTCGTGGCATCGGTTCGCATCGATGTCGCGGCTGCGGAGAAATTCGGCGAGCTCTCCGGCATGCTCGCAATAGCTGCGCACGAGGAAACGCTGCTGCCGCAGGTCTTCGGCTGCAATCTCGTCGCTCGTGCCAAGCGGATGATCGGCGTTCACGGCGAGGCAAAAGCCCTCGGCGAACAGAGGCCAGCTGTCGAGGCGTTCCCAGGCCTCGCCGAGCGAGGCGGCGATGCCGAGCTCGGCATCGCCCTTCTTGAGGAGCTCCGCCACCTCGGCGCCCGTCCCGCGCAGCAGCTTGAATTGCAATCCGCTGAAATGCTTCTGCAGCTCCATCAGACACGGGATCACCAGCGCCACGTCGATCGTGCGTGACAGCGCCAGGTTCAGCGCGCCGATGTCTCCGCTCTTCATGGCCGACGCCAACGACCGCGCGCTCATGGCGCTTTCGTAGCACTGCTTCAGTAGCGGCAGCATGCGCTGGCCGAGCTCGGTGAGTTGCGCCTGAGGCCGCTCGCGCCGGAACAGCTCGCCGCCGAGCTCGTCCTCCAACTGCTTGACGGCGCGGGTGAGCGACGGCTGGGTGACGTGGCACTCGTCAGCCGCGCGGGTGAAATGCAACGTGCGCGCCACGGCGAGGAAATAGCGGACCTGATGCATCTCCATAGCGGTCCCCTATGGATTCAAGAGCAAACAGGCATTTCCGGTGGCCGCCTCATGTCGGGCACACTGGCTCACGCAATCTTGGCGCCACCAGCAGCATCGCAGGAGCTATTTGGCCATGAATGTCCAGATGACGCAACGCAGCATCCAGGCCGAACGCCGGGCCGCTCGCCTGCTGGCGGGGAAGGTCTCGCTCGTTACCGGCTCGACCAGCGGTATCGGGCTGGGTATCGCGCGCTCGCTCGCCGATGCCGGCTCCGACATCGTGCTCAATGGTTTCGGCAA
>DATFWC010000490.1:0-9298 GCA_035259885.1 Xanthobacteraceae bacterium | reverse complement strand
CATGCAACACGGGGCAAGCGCGTACGCGGCGGTAGCGACTAAGACGGCGAACCCGCGCGAACTGGAAGCCACCCTGTTGCTCAAGGCGGCCTCGAGGCTGCAAGGCATCCGCGACGGATGGGAGACGCGGAAGGGCGAACTCTACGAGGCGCTCACCTACAATCGCAAGCTCTGGACCGTATTCGTGACCGCCGTCGCCCAGGACGACCACGGACTGCCGCAGCCGGTGCGCCAGAACGTCGCCAACATCGGCCTGTTCGTGATGAATCACACGGTCGCCGTGCTGCGGGAGCCGAAGCCCGAGAAGCTCGGCTCGCTCATCAACATCAACCGCGAAATCGCCGCCGGTCTGATGAGCCGCTGAGACGCTTGCGCCGTCGGGCGGGCTGCGCGCCTGCTCCATGCGAACGATTTTTTTTGGCGTGGCGCGCGAAGCCCACGCTGACGGCGCATCGGTTCATTTCAGTTATGTAGCCCGGATGAAGCGAAGCGAAATCCGGGAGCGGCTTCGCCGATAGCATGTATGGAGCTGCGATCGCGCCGTGCCCACGCGCTTTTTTTTGGCGAGGCCATCCGCGCGCGCACGTCGCGCCTGCGAACGCATCATCTGTTGACGCGCCGAGCATCGCGCGCCTTTGCCCACCCCACGGAACAGAGTCTGTTACAGCGTGCGGCTGAGCGTCACCGGGCGCGAGGCGGTGGGGGCGGGGGCCGACTGGCGTCCCGACATGCCGTAGGTCTGCGGCGCGGCCTTGCGCGTGATCTCGCCGGCGACGCCGCGGATGATGCCCTCGGACACCGCATGCGCGGTGGCCAGCACCGTGAGATTGATCTGCAGCAGGGCGCGGAACATCTCATGCCTTTGCTGCAGGGCGTGCAGCTTGTTGGGCACAGTGGCGCGCAAGAAATCGGTGTTCTGCTTGAGCCGCTCGATCGCGGCGTAATACTGGCCGGCGAGCTCGGTCTTCTTCGGCTCGAGCCGCGACGCCTCGGCAAGGCGGCTGTCGCGCACCAGGTTGGTTTCCGCCTCGACGATCGCCAGCAGGGCATTGAGCACCGTGCCGATATGCGCGAGCAGCTCGACGGCTTCCGCCGTCGTCTCGATACGACGCGGATGGTTTTGCGTACTCATGGAATTCTGCATCCTGTTTTACCTCGGGATCCATAGCCCGCATGGAGCGAAGCGGAATGCGGGAGCGGCCGGGCCACGTGTTGAGCGACCGGTGAAGTCGTTCCCGGATTTCGCTTACGCTCCATCCGGGCTACGGAGTGAGCTCACTTCAGGCTCGCCTCCTGTTGCTGCAGCAGCGAGCGATAGACGTCGTCGGCAAGGCCGATACCGCCGGCGCGGGCAAAGGATTTCGCGTATTCCTCGGTGAGGAACGAGCGCCACACGCCAATGCCGGTGCTGCCGCCGAACGGACCGTCGCCGTCGGTGCCGGTCATCATCTCGCTGAACATCGAGTTGAGGAACACGGCCTCGAAATCTTCCGCCTGCGCGCGCGCCTTGGCGCGGATGTCGCCCTCGGCGGCGCCGGCGTTGGCGGCCGCGCCGGCGCCGGACAGGCCGAGCGAGCCTGCCGCCGCCAGCGCGCCGCGCACGCCAAGACCGCCGACGTTTCCCAGCGTGTCGCGCGCCGCCGACATGACGGGCGAGCGCAGCGCGCCACGGCCAGGAGTGAAGCTGAGCGCGGCCGCCATCACATCACCTCGATGTCGGCCTGGATGGCGCCCGAGGCCTTGATGGCCTGCAGGATGGAGATCATGTCGCGCGGGCCGATGCCGAGCGCGTTGAGGCCGTCGACCAGCTGCTGCAGCGACATGCCGTCGTTGACCAGCGCCAGACCCCTGCCGTCCTCGCGCACGCTGACGCGCGAGCGCGGCACCACCACGGTCTGGCCGCGCGACAACGGCGCCGGCTGGCTTACCAGCGGCCGCTCCGAGATGGTGACCGTCAGGTTGCCCTGCGCCACCGCGACGGTCGACACGCGTACGTCGCGGCCCATGACGATGATGCCGGAGCGCTCGTCGATCACGATCTTGCCCGCGAGATCCGGCTCGATCTGCAGCTGCTCGATCTCGGTGAGCAGCGACACGACGTTGCCGGCATATTTCTCCGGCATGGTGATCTGCACGGTTGAGGGATCGAGCGGCTCGGCGGTGGCGCCGCCGATGAAGTCGTTGATGGCGCCGGCGATGCGCTTGGCGGTGGTGAAGTCGGGATTGCGCAGCGCCAGGCGCACCTGGTTGAGCTTGTTGAGCGCGAACTCGATCTCGCGCTCGATGATCGCTCCGTTGGCGATGCGGCCCACGGTCGGCACGCCGCGCGTGATCTTCGCGGCCTCGCCTTCGACCTGGAAGCCGCCGATGGCGAGCGAGCCCTGGGCGACCGCGTAGACGTTGCCGTCGGCGCCGAGCAGCGGGGTGACCAGCAGCGTGCCGCCCTGCAGGCTCTTGGCATCGCCCAGCGCCGACACGGTGACGTCCAGCCGGGTGCCCTGGGTGCCAAAGGCCGGCAGGTTGGCCGTAACCATGACGGCCGCGACGTTGCCGGTGCGCAGCGCCTGGCCGCGGATGTTGACGCCGAGGCGTTCCAGCATCGCCTGCAGCGATTGTTTGGTAAACGGGATGTTGTTGAGCGTGTCGCCGGTGCCGTTGAGGCCGACCACCAGGCCGTAGCCGATGAGCTGGTTCTGGCGCACGCCCTCGATATTGGCGAGGTCCTTGATGCGCGAGGCGGCGCCTGCCGGAACGGCGTCGCAGATCGCGATCAGCGCCGCCACAGCCAGGCTCAGGAGTTTCGTCCAGGTCACGTTCGGGCTCCCCGCTGCGGCATCGCTCCCGGATGCCGCCGACCTTCTCATGCGAGCCCCATGCCAACCCGCAGGCCTTTGCCAACGGCTTGATATTTCGATTCTATTTTTAGCGAAGCGGGGCAGCCTGCATGCACCTGCCGGACAAGGCCTGCCGGGTGCGGCAGATATTGCCGGGTGGTTTAACCGGCTGTTAACCACCACCGCGCGACCGTTGCCGGCAGACCAGGGACTCTTGATGCGAATCTACGGCCCGAACGGAACCAGCATGGTGGGGAGCGCGGCGCAGGCACGCCGCACCGGCACCGGCACGTTCAGCCTCGACCAGGCCGAAGAATCGCGGCCGTCCAAGTCGACCTCGTCGCTGCGCACGATCGGCGGCATCGACGCCCTGATCGCGCTGCAGGGGGTCGAGGACCCGACCGAGCGCCGCCGCCGCGCCGTCAAGCGGGGACGCATGGCGCTCGACGCGCTGGACGAGCTCAAGCTCGGGCTGCTCGCCGGAACCCTGGACACTGCCACGCTCGCCCGGCTCAAGACCGCGGTCACGGACCTTGGCGGCGACTCGGGCGACCCGGGCCTGGACGGGGTGCTGGCCGAGATCGGCCTGCGGGTGGAAGTGGAACTGGCCAAATTCGGGCCCCCTAAGGCGGGTCCGAATCGCGCCAAATAGCCACTATTTTACGGGCTTAGACCTACTCTTTACCGGTCGAAGCGATGGGCGGCGATTTCGATTGTCGGCGCCGCGCTCCCTGGCTATAAGCTCGCCCCTGTAAGAGGGAGGAGACTCGTCAGTCTCTAGTATCAAGGTTGCGGTGCATGCCAGGCATAAAGGAAAAAATCTATCGCCCATCTGACAAAGAGCCTTTCATGAACGAGCGCCAGCGGGAATATTTCCGCGACCGGCTTCTCGTCTGGAAGGAAGACATCCTGAGGGAGGCAAAAGAGACACTCCAGCATCTGCAGGACGAGAACCAGAACCATCCGGATCTGGCCGATCGCGCCTCGTCGGAGACCGACCGCGCCATCGAGTTGCGGGCACGTGATCGCCAGCGCAAGCTGATCGCCAAGATCGACGCCGCGCTCGGCCGCATCGACGAAGGCACCTACGGCTACTGCGAGGAGACCGGCGAGCCGATCTCATTGCGTCGGCTGGAAGCGCGTCCGATCGCGACGCTGTCAGTGGAAGCGCAGGAGCGCCACGAGCGGCGCGAGCGGGTCTACCGCGACGAGTGATCTCCTGTGGGATGGGTCGAGCGCAGCGAAACCCATCGCACAGTGCCGTGCCTACGGGGTCAAAAAATGAACGCGGCCTCCGGCGGGGGAGCCTGCCGGAGGCCGCGTCATGAACACCGTTTCGCTCGGGGAAGCCGAAACGGCGGGGAACTCCTCATCCGTAGGATGGGTTGAGCGAAGCGAAACCCATCGTGTTGACGTAGGTTCGTCGGTCATGATGGGTTTCGCTTCGCTCAACCCATCCTACGGGGCCTCCGTCAGAACGGCAGGATCACGTCCATCACCTGCTGGCCGTAGCGCGGCTGCTGCACGTCGGTGATCTGGCCGCGGCCGCCATAGGCGATGCGCGCCTGGGCGATCTTGGTGGAGTCGATGGTGTTGTCGCTCTCGATGTCCTCCGGCCGGACAATGCCGGCGACGATCAACTCGCGAATCTCGAAATTGACGCGGATTTCCTGACGGCCCTCGATCACCAGGTTGCCATTGGGCAGCAGCTGGGTGACCACGGTCGCCACGTTGGTGGTGATTTCCTCCTTGCGGTCGATCGAGCCCTTGCCGTCGCTCGACGCCGTCGCATCGGCGGTGAGGATGCGGCCCGGCAGAATGGCGGTCGCCGGGTTCTTGATCAGCTTGCTGCCGATGAAGTCGGTGATGCCCGAATCTTCCTTGTTGGCGCGGCTGCGCTGGGTCTCGTTCTCGTATTTCGCCTTGTCGGTGATCTTCACCTTCACGGTCATGATATCGCCGACCTGGTGCGCGCGCTGGTCCTTGAAGAAGGCGCGCGACCCGTTCCGCCACAGCGAGTTCGGATTGTAGGACACCGGCTGCGGCGTCGGCATCGGCATCTGCACCGGCTTGTAGCCTGGCTGCGCGACCGGGTTCTCGATCTGCGTCAGCGGCGGCGGCTCGCCCACGCCCTTGAGGCGATCGATCGCCGAGCAGCCGCCCATGGCGGCGCCGATGGCCGCGAACGCGATGCTGCGGGAGAGAAACGACAGATGCGACATCAATGCTCACTCGAGGTTACGGGATGCTTCGCCCGCGGTTTGGGACTGCGACGCCGCATCGCGCTGGATGATCGCCCGCGGCGTCGCGACGGCGATGGTGACTTGGCCGAGGCCGGTGACGATTCCCTGCACCGTGCGCTTGGACTGCATGTTGAGCACGCTGACGGTGTCGCCCTGGGCGCCGGAATCGACCGCCTTGCCGCGCAGGGTCAGCAGCAGGCCGGGCGCCTCGTAGACGAGCGTCACCATCTCGTTGCGCTGGATGAGGTCGGGCCTGGCCAGGTCGGCGCTGCGGATGAGTTCGCCGGCCGGCAGGGGCCGACGCGTCGCCAGGCCGACGGCATCCCTTAGTGCGGTGGCGACGCCGTTGCGCACTTCCGCTTTCGGCCGGCGCTCGATGGCGACGTCGGAAGCCTTGATCACGTCGTTGCGTCCGAGCGGCCGCGTCAGCACCAGCGCCTCGGCGGTTTCCATGATGGTGCCGACGTAGCGCATTTGCGTAGGGCGCGTGCCGATGCTGCCGGCGGCTGCCGCGCTGCCGGCGACCTCGAAGGTCACGTCGAAGCGGCCCCAGCGCGGATCGTAGTACGCGCGCGTCGGCTGTAGTTCGGCCGACGGCTCGACCTGCAGCGGCCGCGCGTCGCGCTCGATCGTCACCGCCAGGTTCGCGGCGTCGCCGAGCCCGCCCTGGCCGGCCAGCGCCTGCGCGATGCGCTGCTCGAGATCCTTGAGCGTGAACACGCGGCTGGCGCGCGTCACGGCGACTTCCATGACGCCGAAGGTATCGACAACGGAGAAGCCGTGCGGGCGCACCGCCGCGACCACGCGCGCCGCCGAGACGGTGCCGGTCTGGCCGAGATCGGGCGCGCGGAAGATCGGCACGCGCGCGCTGGCGCCGGCATTGTCGATGACATCGCCGATGCGCACGATGTCGCTGGTGACCGTCACCTGGCGCTTGAGCGCCGGCGTGGTCGGCGCAATCGAGCCGGTCACCTGCGCGGCGACGGGCGTCGCCGCGCAGATCAGCAGGGTCAGGGAGAAGGCGAGGCGAAGCATGGCTGGTCCTCAGCGCATCAGGTTGGCGGTCGCCTGCTGCATCTCGCCCGCGGCCGAGATCACCTTGGCGTTCATTTCGTAGGCGCGCTGCGCCGCGATCAGGTCGGATATTTCCTTCACCGCCTCGACGTTGGCCTGCTCGAGGTTGCCCTGCTGCACGTCGCCGAAGCCGTCGGTGTTGGGAGTGCCGGTCTGCGGCGGGCCGGAGGCCGGGGTTTCGAGGAACAGGTTGTCACCGATCGCCTGCAGGCCGGTCTTGTTCACGAACATGGCGAGCTCGATCTGGCCGAGCTGGGTCGCTGCCGTGTCGGTGCCGATGATGGCGGACACCTGGCCCTGGGCGTTGATGGCAATGCTGCGCGCGTTCTGCGGGAACGTGATGCCGGGCTGCACGACGTAGCCCTGCGCCGTGACGAGGCGGCCCTGGGCGTCCATCTCGAACGAGCCATCGCGGGTGTAGGCGGTGCGGCCGTCGGGCAGCAGGATGCGGAACAGGCCTTCGCCGCGGATGGCGACGTCGAGCTCCTTGCTGGTGGGCAGCAGGCTGCCCTGGGTCATGATGCGCGGCGTGCCGACGGTTTTCACGCCGCCGCCGAGCTCGATGCCCGCGGGGAGGATGTTGCCCTGGTCCGAGGTCTGGGTGCCGACGCGGCGCACGTGCTCGTAGAGCAGGTCCTGGAACTCGGCGCGCTGCCGCTTGTAGCCAGTAGTGCGCATGTTGGCGATGTTGTTGGAGATGACCTGGACATTGAGCTCCTGGGCCATCATCCCGGTGGCGGCGGCGTACATGGCGCGCATGGTTTGGTCTCCTCAATCGCGAAGCCGCATCACGCCGGCACTTCCGCCAGTTTCTCGATGGCGGTGCGGCGCAGATCGCCTTCGCTCTGCAGCATTCCGGCGATCGCCTGGTAGGTGCGGGTGACATCGATCATGCGCGTCATCTCGACGACGGAGCGCACGTTGGATTTTTCGATCGAGCCCTGGATGACGCCGGCGCTCGGCGCCTCCTGCGGCCCCATGCCGGCCGGCGCACGGAACAGGGTGGTGCCGTCCTTCTCCAGCCGCTCCGGCTGAGCGAAGCCGACGATGCGCAGCTTGCCCCGTGTCGACTCGGCGAGATTGGTGCCTTCGCGCACCGTGATCGTGCCTTCGCGGCTGATCGAGATGTCGCGGTCGCCGGGCTGGAACTGGATCGGGCCGGTGGCGCCGACCACCTGATAGCCCTGGCTGGTGACGAGCTGGCCCTGGGCATTGATCTGAAAGGCGCCGTTGCGGGTGTAGCGCTCGCCCTGCAGCGTCTGCACCGCCAGGAACGCGTTGCCGTCGATGGCGACGTCGAGCGGATTGCCGGTCTGCTGGATCGGGCCCTGGCCGAGGTCGTGCCATGTGGCGCGGTCGAGCACGAAGCTCAGGCGGCGGTCGGCGCCGGTGAAGCGGTCCGAGCGGGCCACCGGCATGAGGTATTCATGGAAGACGTTGCCATCCGCCTTGAACCCGGTGGTGTTCAAGTTGGCCATGTTGTTGGCGATGACGTCGAGCTCCCGCTGCAGCGTCATCTGCCGCGAAACGCCGATCAGGAGACTGTTCTCCATCGGTCCTGCTCCCCTTCGTGTCGAAGGCGCCGCGTTTCCCAGCGCGGAAGCCCCCGAGACGACCGCAAGACTTTTTCCCGAAGTCCGCGGTCACGGGGTGCACTGCAGATGCCGTGCCAACAGCTATGTGCGTGTGAGTTCAATAACTTGGTTAAAAAATCCCGAGCTGGCGGCACGGCAATTTGCGCCGCCTTAACCGAACACCCGGCAAAATTTTCCCACAGCGAAAGCCTGGGGAAAGCTTTCATTAACCATGCGGGCCCTAGTTTGCCCCCTAAGGCGTGAGCCGCATTGCGCCCGGAGGTCCACGCAGCGGCTCATTTCGAGGGGGTCATGGCAGCGAACGCGAACGAGGCGACCGCCGACATCGACGCGGAAGCGGACGAGGGCGGGGCCGCGGCGAAAAAGAAACTGCCGCTCAAGCTCATCGCCATCGCGGGCGCCGCGCTGCTCATGGTCGCTGGCGGCGGAACCGGCGCCTACGTCATGTTCTCGCGCAAGCACAAGGCGCCTGAGGAGGAAAAGGCGCATGCGCCGGTGATGAAGCCGGTGGCCTTCCTCGAAGTGCCGGACGTGATGGTCAACCTGTCCAACCCCGGCAGCGATCGCAATCAGTTCCTCAAGGTGAAGATCGTGCTCGAAGTGGCCGATCAGGAGCTGGTCAAGCAGATCCAGCCGGTCATGCCGCGGGTGCTCGACGCGTTTCAGACTTACCTGCGCGAGCTGCGGCCCATGGACCTGGAAGGCTCCGCCGGCCTCTACCGGCTCAAGGAGGAGCTGACGCGCCGCATCAACGTGGCGATCGAACCGGCGCGGATAAATGCCGTGCTGTTCAAAGAAATCCTGATTCAATAGGGCTCGCGATGGGGTCCCAGAGCGACATCGATCAGGATGCCCTGGCCGCCGAATGGGGCCTCGCGCTCGAAGCCGAAGACAGCGGCGCTGATCCGGCTGCCGCCATGGCGGCGGCCACGGCTGCGGCTGGCGGCGGTCCCGGCGACGGCAACGACGAGATGGCGGAACAATGGGCCGCCATGATCGACGACGGCAGCCAGTTCGCGCAGGCCGCGAAGGGCGGCGCCGAACGCATCCTGAACCAGGAGGAAATCGACAGCCTCCTCGGCTTCAGCCTGACCGACGTCACGCTCAACGACAATTCCGGCATTCGCGCGATCATCGATTCGGCGATGGTCTCGTACGAGCGTCTGCCGATGCTCGAAATCGTCTTCGACCGGCTGGTCCGGCTGATGACGACCTCGCTGCGCAACTTCACCTCCGACAACGTCGAAGTTTCGCTCGACCGCATCACCTCGGTGCGCTTCGGCGACTATCTCAACTCCATCCCACTGCCGGCCATCCTGGCCGTGTTCAAGGCCGAGGAGTGGGACAATTTCGGCCTGTTCACCGTCGATTCGACCCTGATCTATTCGATGATCGACGTGCTCCTGGGCGGCCGCCGCGGCCAGACTGCGATCCGCATCGAAGGCAGGCCCTACACGACCATCGAGACCAATCTGGTGAAGCGCATGATCGAGGTCGTGCTCGCCGATGCCGAGCTCGCCTTCCGTCCGCTGTCCCCGGTCAAGTTCAACAT
>DATFWC010000489.1:0-3141 GCA_035259885.1 Xanthobacteraceae bacterium | reverse complement strand
TGTCCACGTGAGCCATGCGTCGATGGAACGATCGTTGATCCACGCTTGCCGCGCGTCGGCGCTCGTCTTCGCATAGGTCACGATGTTCGCGCGCAGCGCCTTGACGGTTGCGATGTTGCCTTTGCGGCCGGCGATGTCCTCCCACAGCCCGTTCTGGCCGGCGCCGTTGACGATGAGGATCTTCACCCCGGGCACGAGTAGATCGTCGAAATTCCTGATTTGTCTCGGGTTGCCCGGTCGAACCAGGATGGCCGATGCCCGCAGGTACAGCGGGGTCGCGCTGGCGGCCACGAGTTCACCGCCCATCGCATCGACGAAATCGGTCATCATGGTCTCGGAGCCGCTGTAGATGAGGTCGGCATCCGCTTTGGCGGCATCGATCCATTTTCCCGTCGGCCCCGCCGTGACGGCGATCTCGATGCCGTGCGCGGCCGCGAATTGGCGCGCCGCTTCCCTGATAGCCGGTTCCGGTCCGCCCGGTCCGTAAATCCGCAGGTCTTGCGCCGCGCCGGTGCTGACCGGGTTCGCAAGCGCCGCAATCATCATCATCCAAAGCAAAGGGATCGTCCGCATCGCCGGTCTCCTGCCTCAATAGGCTGTCCCTTGATGGCGGCGCGATTGGCATACACCATCGCAATTCGTGGTGCCACTCGCGGGACGAGGCTCGCAGGCCGGTGCAGCGGAGATCAGCGCGTAATTGTTCGCCGCTGGCCGCCATCCCTAGCCGGCGCGCGAGCTGAGCCGGGCCATGTCCACGAAGGCGGGCAGGGCCGGATTGTCATTGTTGCGTTCCCAGGCGAGGTAAAGTTCATGTGGGATCACTCCGGGATGGTGCGCGCGCTGGAAGTGATGGCGCGGCACGAGATCGGCGGGGGACAGGCAGCTGCGTAGAGGGAATTCCCCTGGAACCCAATCGCGCAGAGATTAAGAAACGGAGGCGTCGCCGCTTGCTCCACCTCTCCCCGCACGGCGGGGAGAGGTGGAGCGTGTGGCGCCGCCTGTGCACCAATTCCAACCCAATCCCCTATAGTGCCGCCGATCTGGCCATCGCGGAGTCGCAGCGAGCAATGTCCCGGGAGCTCCTTCTCGCCATGTTCCGCGCCGCCGTCGACGCTGCGCTCCCAAGCCGCGTGCTGCCAAAGCACCTGCCGCCGCCACCCAAGGGGCGCACCATCGTCATCGGGGCCGGCAAGGCCGGCGGCGCCATGGCGCAGGCCGTCGAGGAAAACTGGTCGGCACCGCTCGAGGGGCTGGTGGTGACGCGTTACGGCCACGCCACGCGCAGCCGGCGCATCGAGGTGGTCGAGGCCAGCCATCCCGTGCCTGACGAGGCGGGGCGCCGCGCGGCCGAGCGCATCTTGCGCCTCGTCCAGGATCTCACGCCCGATGATCTCGTACTGTGCCTGATCTCCGGCGGGGGCTCGGCCCTGCTCGCCCTGCCGGCGCAAGGCATCACGCTCGCCGACAAGCAGGCGGTCAACAAGGCGCTGCTCAGGAGCGGCGCCACCATCGCCGAGATCAACTGTGTCAGAAAACACCTCTCGGCCATCAAAGGCGGCCGGCTTGCCGCCGCCGCAGCGCCGGCGCAGGTGGTGACCCTGATGATCTCGGATGTGCCCGGCGACGATCCGTCCGTCATCGCCTCGGGGCCGACGGTTCCGGATTCCACCACGCGCGCGGACGCGCTCGCCGTCCTTGACAAATACGGCATCGACCAGGCGCCGGCGCGCGCGTGGCTGGCGGACCCTGCGAGCGAGACGCCGAAGCCGGATGATCCGCGGCTGGCGCGCGTGCAGAACATCATGATCGCCCGGCCGCAGGACGCCCTCGAAGCCGCCGCCGCGGTAGCCCGGCAGGCCGGCTACACACCCCTGATCCTCGGCAACGCGCTCGAGGGAGAAGCGCGCGAGGTGGCGCTGGTGCATGCCGGCATGGCCCGCCAGTGCGCCGGTTTCGCGCAGCCGGCGGCGCCCCCCTGCGTCCTGCTCTCGGGCGGCGAGACGACGGTCACGGTGCGCGGCAAGGGACGCGGCGGCCGCAACGTCGAGTTCCTGCTGGCGCTCGCCGTGGCGCTGGAAGGCCATCCCGGCATTCACGCCATCGCTGGCGACACCGACGGAATTGACGGCACCGAGGACAATGCCGGCGCCGTCCTGGGCCCCGACACTTTGCGGCGCGCCGCCGCGCGGAACATTTCGGCCAAGGCCCGGCTGGCTGACAACGACGGCTACGCCTTTTTCGCGGCCCTCGATGATCTCGTCGTCACCGGGCCGACGCTCACCAACGTCAACGACTTCCGCGCCATCGTGATTGACCGGACGGGATAGGGAGAGCTTGGTCCGTAGCCCGGATGAGCGAAACGAAATCCGGGAGCGCCTTCCCGCATGTCGCTGCGCTCATGCGGGCTACGGTGCCGAGCGACCCGCACGACAGGAGAAAAGGATGACACTGCCGGTGAATATGGAAGCGAGCAAGCAGTTCGAGGTGCCGCGCGTCATCCGCATGCACCCGGACGACAACGTCGCCATCGTCGTCAACGAATTCGGGCTGCCCGCCGGCGCGCAGCTCCCGTCGGGACCCCGGCTGCGCGAGCACGTGCCGCAGGGCCACAAGGTGGCGCTGGTCGATCTCGCCAGCGGTGCGCCGGTGCGCCGCTACAATGTCGTGATCGGCTATGCGGAAGAGGCGCTGCCGGCCGGCTCCTGGGTCAATGAGCAGCGGCTCGTCATGCCGACCCCGCCGGCGCTCGACGGCCTGCCGGTCGCCACCGACAATGCGCCGCTCGCTCCCGCGCTCGAAGGTTTTTCGTTTGAAGGCTATCGCAATCCCGACGGATCGGTGGGAAGTCGGAACATTCTTGCCATCACGACGACCGTGCAATGTGTCTCCGGTGTCGTCGAGCACGCGGTGCGGCGGATCCGCGCCGAGCTGCTGCCGAAATATCCCAATGTCGACGACGTGGTCGGCCTGGAGCACATTTACGGCTGTGGCGTCGCCATCGAGGCGCCGGAAGCGGAGATCCCGATCCGGACGCTGCGCAACATCAGCCACAATCCGAATTTCGGCGGCGGCACAATGGTGGTGAGCCTCGGCTGCGAGAAGCTGCAGCCCGAGCGGCTGCTGCCGCCCGGGATGGTGCGG